>NZ_JBHZOP010000070.1:0-18152 GCF_042787595.1 Stenotrophomonas sp. YIM B13575
GGTGCGGACCAACGGTCCGCACCCACCACATCAACGGCTCAGGTGCAGGAACTGCAGGTGCCGTTCGTACTGGCTGATGATGTCGTTGATGATCTGCTTGCGGTTGTAGCCGACCAGGTCGTAATCCTGGCTGCCCTCGTACAGATGTACCTCGGCGCGGTAGTAGCGCTGGTTGCGCAGCTGCTGCGCGGCGAAAGACGGAGTCAGGTAGCCACTGAGGATCACCCGGTACAGGAAGTCCTGCTGCTCGCCGTGGTTGACCGACAGCTCCATGTCGCCCGCTTCGAAGCGCGTCTGCACGTCCCAGCCCTGCTCACCCAGCTGCTCGGCCACCGCCTCCATCGCCGGCTTCACCGTGTCGTCCATGAAGCGGTACACCTGGTCGCGAACCGGGAAGTTCATGGCCTGGGTCAGGCGCTGGCGCCAGCCCTGGTGGTGGCGATCATCGCCGATCAGCGGCGATGGCCTGAACTGCTGCGCGCGCTTGCGGTGCGACTCGTCACTGAAGGCACGGGTCAGGCCCCACATCATCAACAGCAGCACCGCCGAGAACGGCAACGAGGCCAGCACCACCGCGGATTTCAGCGCATCGATGCTGCCCGCCAGCAGCAGGCCGGCAGTCAGCACCGCGATCACCGTGCCCCAGAACACGCGCAGCCAGCGCGGGCCATCGTCCTCCGGCGCACCACCATGCGAGGACAGCGTGGACAGCACCACCGCTCCGGAATCGGCCGACGTCACGAAGAAGATGAAGCTGACCAGCACGGTCACCCCGATCACCGCCTTGCTCCACGGGTAGCCATCCAGCAACGCATACAGCACCGTCGGTGGATCATCCACCGCCAGCTGCGCCAACTGCTGCTGGCCATGGTGCAGCACCTGGTCCAGCGCGCTGTTGCCGAAGATCGACAACCACGCCAGGGTGAAACCCAGCGGAATCAGCAGCACGCCGAACACGAATTCGCGGATGGTGCGGCCGCGCGAGATGCGCGCGATGAACAGGCCGACGAACGGCGCCCAGCCGATCCACCAGGCCCAGTAGAACACCGTCCAGCCGCCCAGCCATTCCGGCCGGCCACCATAGGCGTACACGTCGAAACTCTTGCCCACCACGCTGCCCAGGTAATCGCCCAGGTTCTGCATCAGCGTGCTGAGCAGGTACTGGGTGGGGCCGGCGCAGAGCATGAACAGCACCAGCGCGATCGCCAGCAGCATGTTGATGTTGGCCATCCAGCGCACGCCCTTCTCCACCCCGGACACGGCCACCGCGACGGCCGCGCCCATCATCGCCACCACCAGCAGGATCTGCACCAGGTTGGAGTGCGGCACATTGAACAGATGCGACAGGCCGGCGTTGAGATGCAGCACGCCGAAGCCCATGTCCGCGCCGATGCCGAACACCGTGGCGACGATGCCCAAGGCATCGACGGTGTAGCCGATCGGGCCGTTGATGCGCTTGCCGATCAGCGGATACAGCGCCGAGCGCAGCGCCAACGGCAGGTTGTGCCGATAGGCGAAATAGGCCATCGCCATTGCCGCCAGCGCGAACACGCCCCAGCCATGCAGGCCCCAGTGCAGGAACAGCAGCTGCATGGCCTGGCGCGCACCGGCCTCGCCCGCTGCGCCATCACCCTGCGGCGGCTGCAGGTAGTGGGTCAGCGGTTCGGAAACGCAGAAGAAGAACAGGGTGATGCTGATGCCTGCAGCGAACAGCATGCCGGCCCAGGAGAGATAGCTGAATTCCGGCTCGTCATGGTCGGCACCGAGCTTGATGCCGCCGTACTTGGACAACGCCACGCCGACCACGAACACCAGGTACAGGGTCATCGCCAGCAGGTAGTACCAGCCGACGTTGAGCGCGGCCCAGTCCTGCGCCTTGACCAGCAGGCGACCGGCGCCGAGCGGAAACAGGCTGACGAACAGTGCGAAGGCAACGACAACGATCGCCGCGAAGGCGAAGACGGGCCGCAGGGTTCGCACCGGCTGATGTTGAGGCTCCAGTGCTTCCATGGGCAGCCATCTCCGGATCGATCAGAAAGTAAGCCGGCGGATTCTGGATGAACCGCAGTGGACACAGGATGAAGTCGTGGCACCGCGCACGCATGATCGCCCGGTATTCCGTGCTACGCGCGCGCCTGCAGCCCTGCACGCGCGTCCGGCGGCGATGTCACCCTGGTCCGATTGCGACACACCGCGTCCAGCGCCGACGATTCAACCCATCACATGCACGGCGCACAGCTTGTTGCCGTCCGGATCACGCAGGTAGGCCAGGTACAACTGGCGCCCTGCCTTCTGCCGCACGCCAGCCGGGTCTTCCACCGCAGTACCGCCATGGGCCACGCCCGCTTCCTGCCAGGCATGCACCGCCTGTGGGTCTGCAAGCGCAAAGCCGATGGTGCCACCGTTGGCGTGGCATGCCGCCTGTCCATCGATGGGCGGAATGACCATGAACATGCGCCCATCCTTGATGTAGACCAGCTTGCCCTCGTCATCGAACACGCCTGCGCGGCCGCCGACGGCGGTGAACAACGCATCGTAGAAACGGCGGGAGATCGCCATGTCGTTGGTTCCGACGGTGACGTGACTGAACATGCGGGCACTCCGTTGCGGGAAAGCCCGAGTGTCGGCCACCTCACTGATCGCCGCAATCAAGCCGGGTTCAAGACGTACTGAGCAGCAACACCGCCACAGTGACCAGGCCGATGCCGATCCAACCAATCGGGCGCAGGCGGTTGCCGAACAGCAGGCGGCCACAGGTGGCCGTGCCGATCACGCCGATCGCGCCCCACATCGCATAGGCGGTGGCCAGGTCCATGTAGCGCACGGCCTGGCCCAGCAGGGCGAAGGCGATCCAGACCAGCACGATGGCGCCGACACCCCAGCGCCAGCGACGGAAGCCATCGGACTTGGCCACCATCATGTTGGCGGCGACATCGATCAGCGCCGAACAGATCACGAAAAACAGGGCCATCATGTTCATCAGTGCGCCTCCCCGAGGGTGACACAGACGATGCCGACCACCGCCAGCACCAGACCGGCCAGCTGCTGCAGCGACAGGCTCTCACCGAACACGCTGATGCCGACCACGGTCAGCAGGGTCAGGCCGAGGCCTTCCCACACCGCATAGGCCACGCCGACGGCGATGCGGCGTACCGACAACGCCAGGAAGTAATAGGACAGCGCAAGTGCGCCAGCCATGATCAGGTAGCCGGTCCAGCGGCCATCGCGGGCGGCATGGGCCATGAAGGACGTGCCGACCACTTCGGCGACGATCGCCACGGTCAGGCAGGCCCAGGCGACGACGGCGCCACGGGCGGGAACAGTACGGGACATGTGAAGCTCCTTGCGGGACGGGGACCGCGCCCCGTCATCAATAGATCCACGCCGTGCGTGGATGATCCGGAACGCCCCCCTGCAGACAGGGGCGACGGCGGCCAGTATCATCGCCTTTTACGGTGGTATCAAAATGGATTCCATCGACAGGAGCGATGGATCAATGCCCTATTCCCCTGAATCCCTGCAGGCCTTCGTCGAGGCCGCCGCGCTGGGCTCGTTCTCGGCGGCCGCGCGCCGGCTGCGCAAGACCCAGTCCACGGTCAGTACCGCCATCGCCCATCTGGAGGCGGACCTGGGCATGGTCCTGTTCGATCGCAGCGGCCGCTATCCACAGCTGACCGACGCCGGTCGGCAGGTGCTGGGCCACGCGCAGGAAATCCTTGCCGCCGACGCGCGGCTGCAGCAGTTGAGCGTACGCCTGGCGGCACCGGTGGAGCCGCGCCTGACCGTGGTGTTCTCCGATGTCTACCAGCTCGATCCAGCGCAACGTGTGCTGCAGCGGTTTGCCGAGGCATTTCCCGAGATCGAACTGGAATGGCTGGATGCCGAAGGGCGGGACGTACTGGAACTGGTGGATGCTGGGCGCGCCGGACTGGGACTGCTGCCGCGCCAGGCGCAGTACCCCGATGCGCTGGTGGCCCAGCCCTTGGCCCACCACAGCGAACTGGCGGTGTACGTGGCCAGCGACCATCCACTGGCGCAGGCCGGCGTGCGCGCGGCGGCGCAGCTGGCCCGGCACCGGCAGGTGCGGCTGAGCGCGCAGGTCGACCACGCGCCGCCGATCAGCGGGCCGGCGTGGACCGCGTCGGACTACCTGATGGTGATGGAGATGGCCGAGGACGGCATCGGCTGGGCCGAGCTGCCGCGTGCGCTGGTGCAGCGCTACGACCGCGGCCGCCTGCTGGAACTGCGCGTGCCGGGCTGGCCGCGCCGCATCCACAGCGACCTGGTGTGGCGCCGCGATACGCCGCCGGGGCCGGCGGCGTTGTGGTGGGCCGAGGCATTGGGGTGATGCATCAACGGCGCCCCATCCACGCATGGCGTGGATCTACTGCACGCTGAATTACCGCATCCACGCATGGCGTGGATCTACTGCACGCTGAATTACCGCATCCACGCATGGCGTGGATCTACTGCACGCTGAAGTAGATCCACGCCATGCGTGGATGCACAGGAGGTCAGCAGATCACGGGTTGGCTAGCGCGTAATCCAGCGCCGAGCACACCGCCGCCACCTGAGCGTCGTTGCACTGCTGCGGCGTCGCCCGCGGGCTGTCCGGGTAGACCTCGGTGGTGGTGGTGTACTTCGCCCCGGTGATGCCGGCGCACAGGCCCAGCGGCACCAGCGCGTACTCGATGACGCCATGCGCGACCACCGGCGAACCGATGATCTCGCCCTTGTCGTCGGCCGGTGCGATATGGGTGACCTTCTCCACTTCGGCGACCACGGCCTGCTGGAACGCCGGCTGCGGATTCTCGCTGTCGTCCACCAGGTAGAAGCCATCGGGAATCAGGCCCGGTTCGAACGGCTTGCCGTCGCGCGCGGCAAGTGCGGGACGGAACTCGCTCTCGTCGCTGTCGGTAGTCTCGTGCAGGTCGATGTGCAGCACGAACTGGCCCGTCAACGTTGCGATCAGCTCGATCAGCGCCGTTGATTCGCGGGCCGGGCCATCAGCGCGGAAGTTGCGGTTCGGGTCGATCGCATCGAAGTTCCAGCGGTTGATGCGCTCGAAGCCCCACGGATTCACGCACGGCGCGACCAGCAGATTGGCCTTGCCGGCATAGGTGTCGGCGTGTTTTTCGAGGAATTCCAGCGCGCCCAGCACGCCACTGGTCTCATAGCCGTGCACACCGCCGGTCACCAGCGCGGCCGGCAGTGCCGGATTCCAGTCGCGGCTGCGCAGGGCGAACAGGGTATAGGTCTCGCCTGCGTAGTCGAGCTGGCCGTAGGCCACCTTGTCGAAGCGCCCGGCCAGTGCATCGATGCGCGGCAGCACTTCCTCGTCGTAACGGCGCAGGCGCTGCTGGCGCGCACGCCACTGCTCCCGTTCCGCCACGCCCCACGGCTGGCCAGGGGTTCCGACGGGGTAGAAAGCAGCAGTGGACATGGCAGATCTCAGCGGGTCAGGAGGCAATTGATCACTTTACCACCGGGTCAAAGCGCTGAACCGTGTGCCGATTCCAATGGCGAATGGAATCAGCAATAATTCTCATTTACGCCCTTCCACTGCCCGCAACGATGTCCATCCCTGCCCTGCAACCGGCCCGCCTGCCCTTGGCCGCCGCCCTCGCCCTGTGCCTGATCCCGGCTGCCAGCGCCTTCGCGCAGGACAGCGCCACCACGCTCGACAGCATCCAGGTATCGGGCAGCTGGCTGGGCACCGGCCTGCACGACAGCGTCAAGAGCTTCGCCGGCGCACGTACCGTGGTTGATCGCCAGCGCATCGAGGCCAGCGGCGCCGCCAGCCTGGGCGATGCCATGCGCCGCATTCCCGGCGTGCAGGTCACCGACAACTCCGGCACCGCCGGCAGCTCGGTGTCGCTCAACATCGGCGTGCGTGGCCTGACGGGCCGCTACTCGCCGCGCTCGACCGTACTGCTGGACGGCGTGCCGCTGGCGGTTGCGCCGTACGGGCAGCCGCAGCTGTCGTTCGCCCCGGCCAGCCTGGCCAACATCGAGTCGATCGACGTGGTGCGTGGCGGCGGTGCGGTGCGCTACGGGCCGCAGAATGTCGGCGGCATCATCAACTTCAGCACCCGTGCGATTCCGACCGCGGCCGGCCTGCACGGCGAGGCCGGCGTGCGCTACAGCGCGTACGACCACGGCGGCGGCGACAGCACCCAGTACAACGCGTTCCTCGGCGGCACCGCCGACAACGGCCTGGGCATGGCCCTGCTGTATTCCGGGCAGGACGGCCGCGGCTGGCGCCAGGGCAGCGATGACCGTTTCGACGACCTGGCACTGAAGTTCGCCTATGCCATCGATGCACAGCAGGAACTGCGCGCCAAACTCTCGTACTACAACGTGCGTTCGCTGACCCCGGGCGGCCTGACCCGCGCCCAGTACGAGACCGATCCGTTCCAGAACACCCGGCCGACCGACTTCTGGAAGGGCCATCGCACCGGCATCGACCTGGGCTACACCAACACGCTGTCGGAGAACAGCGAGTTCGAGGTGCTTGCGTATTACAACGAAAGCAACCGCGCCAGCTCGCTGATCAACGCCGCCAACACGCAGATCACCGTGCAGCCGCGCGACTACCGCGTGCTCGGCATCGAACCGCGCTACACCCAGCGCCTGCACTGGGGCAGCAGCGTGCACGACATCACCGCCGGCTACCGCTTCCTGCGCGAGCGCGGCAACGACCGCAGCTACACCGTGACCCGCCGTACCGGCGCCGCCGGCGCCACTACCCGCTTCGACAACGCTACCGATGCGCACTCGTTCTACGTTGATGACCGCATCGCCATCGGCCAGTGGCGGATCACCCCCGGCGTGCGCATGGAGTGGATCGACATGGACCGCCAGCAGGCCGGTGGCGGCGCGACCTTCAGCAGCCGCAACGACAAGGCCCTGCCCTCGCTCAACGTGGCCTACCTGCTGACCCCGCAGCTGACCGTGTTCGGCAACTACACCACCTCGTTCGGGCCGGTGCAGAACATCCAGCTCAACTCGCAGAGCGCGACCAATCCGCTGAACCCGGAAATCGCCAGGACCACCGAGCTGGGTGCGCGCTGGCAGGATGGCGCGCTGCGCGCGGAAGTGACCGTGTTCAAGATGCGCTTCGACAACCAGATCCTGCAGGTGCCGGGCATCACCCCGCCGACCTTCCAGAACATCGGCGCCACCGACCACAAGGGCGTGGAGAGCGCGATTGAATATCGCTTCGCCGAAAGCAGTGCGCTGGCCGGGCTGGAGCTGTACGCGAACTACACCTGGACCAAGGCCATCCAGCAGTCCGGCGACAATCGTGGCCTGGATGTGCCGTTCTATTCGCGGGATACCGACAGCATCGGCGCGCGCTATGCGCTGGCCGACTGGACCTTCCATGTGTCCAGCACCCACCAGAGCGGCCAGTTCTCCGATGCCGCCAACACCTGGAACGAAACCGCCGATGCGCGCGTGGGCCGTGTGCCGGGCGTACGCCTGTGGAACGCGCAGGCGGCCTGGCAGCTGCCCTGGCTGGCCGACAGCGAGGTCGCGGTGGGCGTGAACAACCTGGCCGACAAGCGCTGGTACACCCGCAACGTGGATGGCAACGCCGGACGCATGGTGGCCGCACCGCGCACGTTCTACGTGCAGGGCCGCTACCGCTTCTGAGTGCGGTAACCGCCTGATGCGGTGACGGTAGCGCTCACGGTGGCGGCGTATCATGCCGCCACCATGTCCTCCACCGCTTCGCCATCGCGCCTGCATCTGGCCTTCCAGGGCCTGCGCCTGCGCCTGCGCGGCAGCGACCTGTGGTTCATCGCCCTGGCCCTGCTGGTCGGGCTGATCGCCGGTGGCCTGACCCTGTTGCAGGCTGGGCTGGCACGCACCCTGCAGACGGCGCTGTATGGGCTGGACGAGGGCATGCGCCTGAGCTCACTGCCCACGTTGACCTGGACCGCGCTGCTGGTACTGCCGCTGGGCGGCCTGGTGGTGGGCCTGGTCAGCCTGGCTGCAACGCGCCTCAAGCGCCCGCTGCTGGATGCCGTGGAAGCCAACGCGCTGCACGGCGGCCGCATGTCGATGCGCGACAACCTGATCGTGTTGACCCAGACCCTGGTCTCCAACGGCTGCGGCGCCTCGGTCGGACTGGAAGCGTCGTACACACAGATGGGTGCCGGCAGCGGCTCGCAGCTGGGGCGGGTGATGCGCCTGCGCCGCAACGACGTGCGCATCCTGGTCGGGGCCGGTGCGGCCGGTGCCATCGCCGCAGCCTTCGGCGCTCCGCTGGCCGGGGCGTTCTACGCCTTCGAGATCGTCATCGGTGCCTATACGCCGGCGGCACTGGCGCCGGTGGCGGTGGCCGCGCTGGCCGGCGCCTTCGTTGCCGACCAGGCCGGCGTGGAAGCCTACCTGCTGCCGGCGGCATCCACCATCGACGTGCGCGCTGCCGACTATGCGATCTACGGCCTGCTCGGCTGCTGCTGTGCCATGGTCGGCATCGTGGTGATGCGCCTGATCGCCTCCATCGAGGGCACGGTCAAGCGCAGCCCGTTGCCGCTGTGGGGGCGGCCGGTGGTGGGCGGCCTGCTGCTGATTCCGCTGGCGGTGGCCAGCCCGCAGGTGCTGTCGTCCGGCCACGGCGCACTGCACCTGGACCTGACCACCCATCTGCCGCTGATCTGGATCGGCGGACTGCTGACCCTCAAATGCCTGGCCTCGGGCATCTCGCTGGGTTTCGGCTTCCGCGGCGGCCTGTTCTTCGCCTCGCTGTTCATGGGCACCCTGCTCGGCACGCTGTTTGCCGGGCTGCTGGCGATGGCCACCGGCGTGCCGGTGGTCGACGCCACGTCGGCGGCGCTGGCGGGCATGGCCGCACTGGCCGCGGCGGTGGTCGGCGCGCCGATGACCATGGCCATGCTGGTGCTGGAAGGCACCCACGATTTCCTGCTGACCAGCGTGGTGATGAGCGCGGTACTGGTGTCCAGCACCCTGGTGCGGCAATGGTTCGGCTACTCCTTCTCGACCTGGCGCATGCATCTGCGCGGGGAAACCATCAAGAGCGCGCGTGACATCGGCTGGGTGCACAACCTCAATGCCGGGCGGATGATGCGCAAAGGCGTAGCCACTGCCCCGGCCGACCTCGATGCCGCCGCCTTCCGCCAGCGCTTCCCGCTGGGCTCGGGCAGCCGGGTGATCCTGATCGACAGTGAAGGCCACTACGCCGGCATCGTGCAGATCCCGCGCCTGTTCGGCGACGGCGTGAAGCCCGAGGACGTGGTGGGTACGTTCGCCGAGAACCGCGACGTAGCGCTTGCCGCCAGCGCGGACGTGGTCAGCGTGATGCAGCGGTTCGACCAGACCCAGGCCGACGAGCTGGCGGTGGTGGCCGGCGATGGCCAGGTACTGGGCGTGGTGTCTGAAGCATTCGTGCGCAAGCGCTATGCGGAGGAGCTGGACAAGCGCCAGCGCGAAATGATGGGCGAGCGCGTCGACGAGTAGATCCACGCCATGCGTGGATGACCTTCCCGGCGCCCCCGTCCCGCCCACGCACGGCAAGGGTATGGAGCACGGAAATGCCCCAACTGCGCCTCGACCAGTAGATCCACGCCATGCGTGGATGATGTTCCCAGCGCCCCAACCCATCCACGCGTGGCGTGGATCTACTGTGCGGCCTGGCCCCCACTGCGCCTCGACCAGTAGATCCACGCCATGCGTGGATGATGTCCCAGGCGCCCCAACCCATCCACGCATGGCGTGGATCTACTGTCACCTGCGGGAGGTAGACTGCGGCCATGCGCTTCATTGAAACCTTCCAGTCCGGCCCCTTTGCCGACACCGTGGTCAGCCTGCTGGCGGCGTTCGTGCTCGGCACCCTGATCGGCGCCGAACGCCAGTACCGGCAGCGCACGGCCGGCCTGCGCACCAACGTGCTGGTGGCCGTCGGCGCCGCCGCCTTCGTGGATCTGGGCATGCGTATCGCCGGCAGCGCCGAGGCCGTGCGGGTGATCTCGTACGTGGTCTCGGGTGTCGGCTTCCTCGGCGCCGGCGTGATCATGAAGGAAGGCATGAACGTGCGCGGCCTGAACACCGCCGCGACGCTATGGTGCTCGGCGGCCGTGGGCAGCTGCACCGGCGCGGACATGCTGGCCGAAGGCGTGCTGCTGACCGTCCTGATCATTGCCGGCAATACCCTGCTGCGGCCACTGGTGAACGCGATCAACCGCATCCCGATCAACGAAGCCGCCAGTGAGGCAACCTACGAAGTGCGCCTGAGCGTGGATGCCGACGCGGTGCCGCGCGTGCGCGAGCGCCTGGTCGATGCACTGGAAGCAGCGCAGTATCCCGTCGGCGACGTGCAGCTGGTCGAGCACGCCGATGCGCCCACCGATGTGATCGCCGTCCTGGTCAGCACCGCGGTCAGCGCCGACGAGCTGGACGTGGTGCTGGCGCGGATGGAGCAGGTGCCGGGCGTGCTGCACGCCACCTGGGAAGTCAGCACCCGCGATTGAGCGTGGGTCGGCAGTTCATCCACGCGTGGCGTGGATCTCCTGCTCATGCACGGGCCACGCGCTGCTGCGCACGCAGCAGCCTGCGGAACGAGGCGCAGCGCCGAGCATCCTCCGCGTGTGGGCAGGCCGCAGCCCGCCGCAGCCGTTCCTGCACCCGCTGCAATCCAAGGATCTGCCGCTGCAACGCATCGGCCTGGTCCAGCAATGCCGTGCGGTCCAGTGCAAGCCCGGCCCCCTGTGGCATCGCCGCACCAATCTGCTGCAGCGACAGGCCCGCAGATTGCCCAAGGCCGATCAGTGCCAGCCGTTCCAGCACCTGTTGGTCGTATTGCCGGCGCAGGCCACGACGCCCCAGCACCTGCACCAGGCCCAGCTGCTCGTAGTAGCGCAGGGTCGAGGCCGGTACACCGCTGCGGCGCACCACCTCACCGATATCCAGTTCCCGCATCGTGCTTGACCTCAAGTGGGCTTCAAGCGCCACCATGGTCGCACTCCCCGCGCAAGGCAAGCCCATGGCTGATTCACTCCCGCTCGATCAGAACACGCTCTGGAACGGCCCCGCTGGCGAGAACTGGGTCGCGCAGCAGGCCCTGCTGGACGGCCTGTTCCAACCGATGGCCGATGCCCTGCGCGACGAACTGCCGGCTGCCGTCACGGAACTGCTCGACATCGGCTGCGGCACCGGCGCCAGCACGCTGACCGCCGCCGCAGCACGTCCTGAGTCCCACTGCTCCGGCATCGACATCTCCGCACCCATGCTCGCCCTCGCCCGCCAGCGTGCCGCCGCGATCGGGCGCGACATCGACTTCATCGTTGCCGATGCGCAGCGCCATGCCTTCGCAACGGCGCGCTACGACTGGATCCAGTCGCGGTTCGGGGTGATGTTCTTCGAAGACACGCTGGCCGCCTTCGCCAACCTGCACCGTGCCGCCCGAGCCGGCGCAGGCCTGCGCTGCATCGCCTGGCGCAGCGCGCAGGAAAATCCGTTCATGACCACCGCCGAACGCGCTCTTGCAGACCAGCTGACGCTGCCAGCGCGAGCACCCGGTGCGCCAGGACAGTTCGCCTTCGCCGATGGCGAGCGGGTGCGTCGGCTGCTGCAGAGCGCCGGATGGCAGGACGTGGACGTGTCGCCGCTGGACCTGACCTGTTTCCTCACCCGTGACGCGCTGGCCAGCTACGTTGGTCAGCTCGGACCTGTGGGCCTGGCCCTGCGTGCGCTGCCGGCCGAACGCGCCGATGCGTTGCTGCAACAGGCATTGGCTGCGTTCGCATCGTTCATCGACGGTGATCGCGTGCGGGTGGAGACCGCCTGCTGGATGATCCGCGCCCGCGCCTAGCAACAGAAAAGGGGACGGACGGGATCAAGTCGTTCATGCCCAAGCTGTGCGGGGAGCGACTTGATCCCCTCCGTCCCCCTTTTCTCTACAGCGCCTCGCCTGCATCGGCCAGGCGCGATTCGATCAGCGCGTACCACTGCTCGAGCATGTCGACCAGCATGTCCAGCTCGGCGTCGGCCCGCTGCGCGCGGCCGCTGCGCAGGCACGCCTGTGCTTCCTGCAGCTGGATGAGGAAGCCGGCAACGGTGTCGGCCTGCAGGATCAGGCCCGGCAGCCGGCGCCCGGGAATGCGCACGACCGCATGGTTGCCGAGCTGGCCGTACACGCTGAGAGTGGCTTCCGTCTTCATGGACAAGGGCAGGAATTGGGCATTCATCAGGTGCACCAGGGAAGAAACCTGCCCACCGGCAGGCGTGGAAAACGGGGGAGACGTTTCCACGTCCTGCCGGCAGAACAGGGGGGACTCGGGATGCCGGGGCACGCCCCGGCACGGGGATTCAGTGCGGCCGGGCCACGCCAGCGATCTGCACCCGCCGGTTGGGCGCCAGGCAGGCGATCAGTTCGCGCCGGTTGTGCTGGTCGCACTGCACCAGCGGTTCTGCCGCGCCGCGACCTTCGGCACTGATGCTCGCCGCGGGTACGCCGCCCTGTACCAGCGCCATGCGCACCGCCTCGGCACGTCGCTGCGACAGTGTCTGGTTGTAGGCGGCGCTGCCGATGCGGTCGGTGTAGCCGACCACCTGGATCGACTGCACCTGGCTGGCCTCACGCACCTGCGCCAACACGCCCTGCACGGCCTGCTGACCAGTGGCGCTGAGCACCGCACTGTCGAAACCGAACAGCGCATCGGCAGCCAGTCGCAGCGGCTGCTCCGGCAACGGCGCCGGCGGTGGCGGTGCAGGCGGACGCGGCGGATCCAGCACGGCAGCGCACGATTCCGGCTTCCAGTAGCCGCCCTGGGCGATGCCCTTGTTGTCGAAGCGCACCTGGAACTGGCAGGTGAAGTATTCGGCGCCCTGTGCGGTGCGGAAGTTGAACAGGTAGTTCCACTCGCGCACGCCCCACATGCCTTCATTGAAATGCGGGGTGCCCAGCAACGTATAGAGCTGGCGCTTGCTCATGCCCGGCGCGAACCGGCGCAGGTCGGCGATATCGGGATAGATGCCTTCCTTCAGCGAGGCCTTGCTGGCCTCCGGGAAGGTGACGGCAGTGCTGCCGGCGGGACCGTCGGCGGCCGGTGCGTGGCTGCGGCAGGCAACCAGCAGCCCTGCAGCCAGGATCAGGGCCAGCGTGGCGACGACGCGACCACTGCGAGCGATGCGATGCGATTTCATGTCATTCCCCCTGTAGACGTTGCCTGCTGCGCCGGGCCGCAAGTGCGACCCGGCGCGGGCGATCACCACTGGATACCGGCACCGACGGCCACACCGGCCTCGCCGCGGCTGTTGGTGGAACCACTGAACTTGTAGATCCAGCGCCCGCCCTCGGAAACACCGGAGATGCCCAGGGCCACGCCGGATTCGCCGTTGTAGCTGCCCGCCGCGATCGAGGCCATGTTGCGGCCGGCTTCGCTGGGCTGCGGCAGCGACGCGGTTGCCATCGCCGAGGCGATACCGGCCGAGGCACGGTTGTCGGTCTTGCGCAGGTCGCGTTCGAAGCCGCCCATGCGCTCATCGGTGTAGGCCTTGGACCAGTCCAGCGTCTGCGCCATGCCCGACTTCAGCTGGTCGACATTGACCGCGTCGGTACCGGCGGTGCCGGCGGCGACGTTGCGCACTGTGGTCGGGCCACTGCTGGTGCTGCCCAGGGTCACGCTGTTGTAGTTGGTGGTGCCGTTGGTGGTGGTGTCATAGCGGATCGTGCCCTGCTGCGAAGCCTGCAGCTGACGCACGTTGACCGCGTCCGTTGCCTGCGAACCATCGGCCACGTTGACCACCTGGCGTTCGGCACCCGCTGCCCCCACCGACACGGTATTGGCGCGGTTGGCGACCGAGCCTGCACCCAGCGCCACCGAATTGTCGGCCTGTGCCTGCGAACCGTTGCCCAGTGCGGTCGAGTTGGCCCCGGCAGCGGTGGAGCCGGCACCGCCTGCGGCGGAGTTGGCACCGCTGGCAGACGGATCGGCCAGGTTGTTGCTGTTGTTGGCCCGGAAGCTGCCGGCGACGTTGGTGATGTTCTGGATCTTCTGGTCGGTGTAGGACTTGGACTGATCGATGGCGTAGTTCACGCCGTTCTTCAGCTGGCCGACGTTGGTCGCGTCGTGGTCGTCGGAGCCATCGGCCACGTGGGTGATCTTGCGCTCGCTGCCGCTGCTGCCCACCGCGACTTCGCCGGACGAGTTGCTGGCCCCGGCCTGGCCGTAGGCACCGGTATAGCCGGTCTGCGCGCCGACGCTGGCCACCGAGCCGGCACCCAGCGCAACACTGTTGCCTGCGCTGGCATTGGCGCCGTTGCCGACTGCCACGCTGCCCGCGCCCGCTGCGCTGGCCTGCGGGCCGACCGCCAGTGCTTCGGCACCGGTGGCCGTCGCCGCGGCGGCAGTGGAGTTGACCGCCAGGTACGGGCTGCCGCCACCGTTGCTGATGCGCTGGTTGAGCACCCGCAGCGAGCCATCCACGGCGGAGAACGCCGCGGTGACGTTGCTGTAATCGTTGCCGGTGATGGTGCCATCGGTAGCGATGGTGGAGATGTTGAAGGTCGGCGCGGTCCACAGGCCGGTGCTGCCGTTGTACACGGTGCTGCCACCGAAGTAGCTGGCCACGGTCTGGTGGGTGCTGAACAGCTGGTCGCCGGTGATGGCATCGCTGCTGCCCGCCAGGATGCTGCCGGCAGCCACATTGGTGACTTTCACCGGTGCACCGCCGGTACCACTGAGGGTCACGGTATCGACCACGTTGCCACTCCCGTCCACGTCGTACTTCACGGCGCGCTTGTCCAGGTCATCGGTCTGGTCTGCAACGTTGGCCAGCGAAGTGCTGACCGCATCGAAGGCGGTGCCGACGTCGTTGTAACTGCCCTGGCTGACGGTGCCATTGGCGGCGACATTGTTGAGCGTGTAGGTCGGTGCAGTGACCACGCCATTGGCATCCACCGCAGCGCCGCCGCCGAGATGGGTGGCCACGGTCTGGTTGGCCGCGAACAGCTGCGCACCGTTGATCGCTTCGCTGCTGGCCGCGCTGATCTGGCCCGGGCCAAGATTGCGCAGCGTGGTGGCCGTGCCGGACTGGCCCAGCGTAGCGCTGCCGTAGTTGACGCTGCCGTCGCCGTTGAGGTCGTAGCGCAGCGCGCCCTCTTCCGAGGCCTGCAACTGCCCCAGGTTGACCGCATCGGTGCTGGCGGTACCGGCGGCGACGTTGGTGACCTGGCGTTCGGCGCCTGCGGCACCGATCGACACGCTGTTGGCCCGGTCGGCCAGGCTGCCGGCACCGACCGCGATGCTGTTGGCGGCGGTCGCGTTGGCACCGGCACCGACGGCGATCGATTCGGTACCGCTGGCCACGGCGTCGGCACCGGTCGAATTCACGCGCAGGTACCGGGTGCCGGTGTTGCGGATGTCGTTGATCTGCGTGTTGAGGTTGACCAGCGAGCCGTCCACCGCATCGAAGGCGTCGGTGACGTTGTCGTACAGCCCCGAGGCCACGGCGCCACCGGTGGAGATGCTGCTGATCTCGAACAGCGGTGCGGTGAAGGTGCTGGTGAGCGGATCGAACGCTGCACGTCCACCGAAGAACTTCGCCATGGTGTCGTTGCTGGCGAACAGCTGCGCACCGTTGACCGCCTCGCTGCTGGTGGCATTGACCGCACCGGCGGCCAGATTGCCGATGGTGGTGGTGCCGGTGCCATTGCCGAGGGTGACACGGCGGTAGTCGGGGTCGCCTGCACCATCCAGGTCATAGGTGACCGCCGCGGCGCCGACCGCATCGATCTGGCTGATCGCGCCCTTCAGCTGGGCCACGTTGACCGCGTCGGTGTTGGCGCTGCCGGCCGCGAGGTTGGTGATCTGCCGCTCGCCGCCACCGGCGGTGCCTACCGACACCTCGCCAGCGGACACCTGTGCGGTGGTCAGGCCGTAGGCGCTGTAGCTGGCCTGGGCACCACGCAGTGCGGCGGAGCGGTAGCCCAGCGCCACCGAATTGGCCTGGTTGGAGGTGCTCTCTGCACCGAGCAGGGTCTGCCCGTTGGCGGTGCCGCTGGCACTGTCGCCGACCACCACCGAGTGGCCCATGCGTGCCGCGTAGTCGGCAGTGGGGACGCCGGTCGGATCGCTCGGATCATTGGCACCCGCACCCGGGAAGGCGACGTTGGCATCAACCTTCGGCAGCTCATGGCGGGCATTGGCACCGATCACCACTTCCTTGGAGCCGTTGGCATAGGCGCCATCGCCCATCAGCACCTGGTAGTCCTGCGCGGCGTTGACCGCCCAGCAGGAGATATCGGCCAGTGTAATGTCCAGGCACTTGGCCGCCCAGGCCGGCGAATCCTTGGGCAGCAGCAGGCCCAGCAAGCCACCGGGATTGCCGTTGTTGATGTTGTAGATGTAGCTGTCGGAGGTGACGCCACCGATCAGGGTCAGGTGCGAGCTGCCGCCGGTGACCGCGCCACCCAGGCCATTGAGCGTGGTACCGACCGGCGTGGCATTGACCACCGGCAGGCCGAGCACGTTGACCGTGGAATAGGTCTGCATGACGTTGGCGGTGCTGAGCTTGAGGTTGCCGTTGGACAGGTAGCCGGTGCCACCGAACAGGCTGGCGGTGGTCGGGCCGAGCAGTTCGGTGACACCGCCCACCAGGCCACCGGTGCCGATCACCAGGCCCGCGTTCGGGTCGGCAGCGGCCGGCGCCTTCGGGCTGGTCGGCGGAATGGCCGACGGCGAGGTCAGGCCGAGGCTGCCCAGAGTATTGCCGACCAGGCCGCCGACGGCGCCGGTCAGGTTGCCGACAGTGCCGTTGAGATCGCCGTTGAGCAGGCTGCCGACAGCGCTGCCAACGCCGTTCAGCGCAGTGCCGACGCCGTTGAGCAGGCCGCCCAGGCCAAGCGCGCTGTTCTGTGCGGCGACGGTTGCGGTGCCGGCCAGCTTGAGGTTGCGATCAGCGACGAGTTCTTCGCCGTCCTTGCCCTGCACGCGTACCTTGCCCGCCACGCCGGTATCGAACGCGGCGGTGATCGCGCGGTCATCGGTGTCGCCCGGCAGCTCTTCCTTGGCCGGCAGTGTGACTGATGCGGTGGCACCGGCCTGGCCTTGTCCTTCGATGTGGTTGCCGGCCACGCCCAGCTGCGAATCGACCTTGCCGTCGACGGCCGCCTTCAGCCCGGACGGCGTTGCAGTCACGGCGGTGGCAACCTGGGTGCCGGCATCGACGCTGGCAACCGGCGTACCGGCGATGCCGACATTGGCTTTTGCGGCGGCGTTGGCAGACAGACCCAGCGGCGTCTGAGCGGCCGGTGCGACGTTCGCGGCGACCGCGGTATCGACACGGGCGGCGGCGACGTTGCCGATGCCGATGTTGGCGTGCACGTCGGCGCCGAGCGCCGGTGCGGGCACCTGGTGCGGCGTCGCGCCGGCGGCCAGCTTGACCTGCACGGTGGCCGGCAGGACGTCGCGCACCACCGGCAGCGAAGTCGTGCTCAGCTGCAGGCCAACGCGTGCGTTCGCACTGATCGCCGGGTTTGCCTGGGCCTGTCGTGCGGCCGCTGCCAGCGCAACCTCGGCATCGACCTTCACCGGCATCGGCTGGGTGTACTTGGCCGCCAGCGCCTGCAGGTCGCGCAGCGATTGGTTGGACTCCGTGGCCGCCGCAGGTCCGCTGGCCAGCACGCACAGCAGTGCCAGGGCCAGGGTGCTGGGCACCAGGAGGCTGGCGCGGCGGTCGCGCGGTGCGGCACCACCGCTATCGCCGGTGGCCAGTTCCGAGGCCACAACCAGAGCATTGAGCTGGCGGTTCCATACACGCCGGTAGATGCGGTTCATGAGCATTTCCCCCGTAGGCGGACTACTTGAATGTCAGTGGACTTGCCGTTAGGCAGGTGACTGACATTTCGCGCCTTTCAGCGAGGGCTGAGCACTTCATTCCGGCAGGGCAATCGCGCATTCCGGCAAATCCACGGCCGGATTCGGCAGCCAGATATGCAAATCCGGCAGGGAGGGCTGGCCGGGCTGCGCCCGGCACCCGCAGAGGCCACGTCAAAGGCAACAGCAACGGCAAAAGCTGGGTTCCTGGGGGATGGCGGGGTGGGTCCGGTTGCGGGGGACGCTGCAAGTACGTCCATGTAAGCTCGGTCGCGCCATCCATGGCGCTCACGCCCCCGCAACCGGACC
>NZ_JBHZOP010000071.1:0-5224 GCF_042787595.1 Stenotrophomonas sp. YIM B13575
GTCGGATTGCGGGGCATCCGCGCCATGGATGGCGCGGCTGAGCCTACAAGGACGTACTTGCGGCGTCCCCGCCATCCGACACCGCCCCGCCACCCCACGGATTGCCCGCCGTTGCTGTTGCTGTTGCTGTTGCTTCGGCAGGTGCAGGGCGCAGCCCTGCCGGCAAACCTCACCCCAACGCCCGCGCCTTCAACTCGCCCTGCTCATGCAGCGTAACGAAACGCCCCTTCTCATCCCGCCCGACCTGCGCCAGCGCCACCTGCGGGTCATGGGTGAAGAACAAATGCACGTTGCGCGCCAGCTTGTCTTCCAGGAACTGCCGCTTCTCGTCGATCAGCAGCTCGGCATTGCGGTCGTAGCCCATCGTGATCGGCACGTGCACCCACGAACGACCGGGAATCAGATCGGCGCAGAACACCACACCGCCGTGCGCCCCTGCGCCTGCGCGCCCCTGCCCCACGATCTCGGCCAGCATCAGCCCCGGCGTGTGGCCGTCGCTGTAACTGAAACGCACGCTGTGGCCGAGCACCTTCGAATACTCACCGTCCACCACTTCCAGGCGCCCACTGGCCTGCAGCAGGCCCGGCAGTTCCGGAATGAAGCTGGCACGATCACGCGGGTGCGGCTGCAACGCGCGCTGCCAGTGCTGCGCACCGACCACGTACGTCGCATTGGGGAACAGCAGTTCCGGTTCGCGGCCTTCGCGCCACGCGGCCAGCAGGCCACCGGCATGATCGAAATGCAGATGGCTGAGCACCACCACATCGATGTCTTCGTGCTCGAAGCCGGCTTCGCGCAGTGAATCGATCAGCACATGCTGGCTTTCCTGCACGCCATAGCGCTCGCGCATGCGCGGATCGAAAAACGCACCGATGCCGGTTTCGAACAGCACCGTTTTGCCTTCCAGCGGGCTCGCCAACAACGCGCGGCAAGCCAGCTCGATGCGATTGAGCTCGTCTGGCGCTGCCCATTTCTCCCACAACGCACGCGGCGCATTGCCGAACATTGCACCGCCATCCAGGCGCTGGGTATTACCGCGGATCGACCATAGTTTCATGGCGCAATTATCGGTCGCCGCTCGTTAAATAATCGCTAGCGGGAAAATGAAAAACCCCGCCGTTGCGGGCGGGGTTCTCAGGTTGCATCCGCCGGGCATGGCCCGGCGCTACCGCCGGATCAGGGAGCCGGCACGACCTGGGCGCTGCCGACCGGGTTGCGCGGATCGCTGCCGCCAAACAGCTTGTTGGCCTTGCGGTCCCACTCCACCGTCTGCAGGTTGCCCCATACGTGGCTGGAACCACGGCCGCCGGCAGCGACCTCGCCCGGCAGGTCGATCTTGTGGCCCATCGCCTGCAGCTGCTTGATGGTGGCGGCGTCGAACGCATTGCTTTCGGCTTCGATCAGATCCGGCAGCCACTGGTGGTGGTAGCGCGGCAGCGCGGCAACCTGCTGCGCATCCAGGCCAGCGTCGTAGCCGAGGATGCCCAGCAGCACCATGGTGATGATGCGGCTGCCACCGGGCGTGCCCAGCACGATCACCTTGTCGTCGTTCTCCATGAACGTCGGCGTCATCGAGCTGAGCATGCGCTTGCCCGCTTTCGGTGCATTGGCGGCGTAACCCATCACGCCAAACGCGTTGGGCGTGCCCGGCTTCAGCGCGAAGTCGTCCATCTCGTTGTTCAGCAGCACACCGGTGCCCTTCGGAATCAGGCCCGAGCCGTACAGCAGGTTGACGGTCTGGGTGGCGCCGACACGGTTGCCGTCGCGGTCGATGATCGAGAAATGGGTGGTCTCGTCATCTTCCAGCGGCGTCGGGTTGCCCGACAGCAGGTCGCTGGGGGTGGCCTTTTCCGGGTGGATGGTGGCACGCAGGCCCTGCGCGTAATCCTTGCTGGCCAGCACCTTCTGCGGGATCTGCACGAAATCCGGATCGCCGAGGAAGAAGGTGCGGTCACGGTAAGCACGACGCATCGACTCGACCACCAGATGGGTGCGGTGCGCGGCATCCATCTGCTTGATGTCCCAGCCTTCCAGGATCTGCAGCATGCTGGCCAAGGCGATGCCACCGGAGGACGGCGGCGGCGCGGTGGTGATCTTCCAGCCGTTGTAGTTGAAGACGATCGGCGCGCGCTGCTTCACGCGGTAGCCGGCCAGTTCCTCGGCAGTCCACTTGCCACCGGCCTGCTTCACGCCGGCCAACAGCAGCTTGCCGGTCTGGCCCTTGTAGAAGCCATCGAAGCCGCCGGCGGCCAGGCGCTCCAAGGTCTGCGCCAGTTCCGGCTGCTTGAACAGGTCACCGGTGGCGATCGGCTTGCCATTGCGCAGGTAGACCTCGCGCGTACCGGGATAGCGCTCCATCACTTCGCGGCGCGAGGCATAGCCCTTGGCCATGCGCTCATAGACCGGGAAGCCTTCACGCGCGATGCGGATCGCCGGCTGCAGCGAGGCCGCCAGCGGCAGCTTGCCGTGCTTGGCCGACAGTTCGACCAGCGCCGCCGGCAGGCCGGGAATGCCGGCCGACCACGGACCATTGACCGAACGATCGCGGTCCAGGTCACCCTTCTTGTCGAGGAAGGCCTGCGGCGTGGCCGCGGCCGGTGCGGTCTCGCGCGCGTCCAGCATCACGTCCTTGCCGGTGGCCGCATCATGCAGCAGGAAGAAGCCGCCGCCGCCCAGTCCAGAACTGATCGGCTCGACCACGGCCAGGGTCGAGGACACCGCCACCGCCGCATCGAAGGCGTTGCCGCCCTGGGCCAGGATGTCGACACCGGCCTGGGTGGCCAGGGCGTGGCCGCTGGCGATGGCAGCACCATCAGGACGCTCGGCGCGGGCCGGGGCATCAGCCCAGGCGACGGAACTCAGCAGCAGGCCGAGCAACAACAGGGGGCGGGCGAACGGCTTCATTCGGATGGGGGCTCCGCATAGAGTTCGGGATGATCGTGCTGCAGTTGGCGCAGCTTGGCCAGCAGCTCGATTTCGGTTTCGACGATGTCCGGATCGGGGTCGATGCATTCGACCGGGCAGACGACCACGCACTGCGGTTCGTCGAAATGGCCCACGCACTCGGTACAGCGGGCGGGGTCGATCACGTAGATGGTTTCACCCATCGTGATGGCCTGGTTCGGGCAGGCCGGCTCGCATACGTCACAGTTGACGCAGAGCTCATTTATTTTCAGCGACATGGCGATACTCCACGCCCGCGCCTTGGGACAAGGACCGGCCTGCGCGGGCGCGCGGGCCGGTCAGGTCATCAGCGGCGCCCATCACAGGGCGCCGCCCGGGTCGTGCCGCAGCACGACCGCCTCGGCTCGGTCTTACTTGGCTTCGACGAAAATGTACTCGGCACCGGTCGGCTGGACCACGGCCTGCACGCGGGCGTTGTCGGCGGACTGGCCGATGAAGACGACGCGCACGCCCTTCATCGAATCCGGCGAGACGTCCTTGAACACGACCTGGATCATGTCAGCCATCTTGCCCGAGGCCGACGAACCGAAGGCCAGCATGTTGCCCGGCTGCACGCCACGGGCCACGGCCTGGGTCGCGCTTTCGGTCTGGCGCTCGTACTTGGCCTGGAAGTCCGGGTCGGTTTCCGGCGAGAGGTAGTACAGGAACGGGCTGTTGGTGATGTTGCCCATGTTCTGGATGGCCACTTCCTGCAGGTACTTCTTCCAGCCTGCGTCGTCTTCCTTGGCCGGGGCGACCAGCGCCTGCTTGGCTTCGTCGACCGGAGCGGCTTCTTCCTTCTTGCAGGCGGTGAAAGCCAGGGCAAACGAGGCGATCAGCATCGCGCGCATGGTGTTGTTCATGGGTTTCCTCCCGGAATGTTGCGTGTTGGTGTGCGTAATGGGGTGCGTGGTACTACAGGATCTACTGCTGGGCAGGGCTTACGACTGCGCCGACTTCGCTTCGCGGACCTTGCGCAGCGCATCGAGCACGGCGGCCGGCACGAAGCCGGACACATCGCCCCCCAGGCGTGCGATCTCGCGGACCAGCGAGGACGAGATGAAGCTGTGCTGCTCGGCCGGGGTCAGGAACAGGGTCTCGACCTCCGGGATCAGGTGGCGGTTCATGCTCGCCATCTGGAATTCGTACTCGAAGTCGGACACCGCGCGCAGCCCGCGCAGCAGCACGCCGCCCTGCACCGAACGTACAAAATGGGCCAGCAGCGTATCGAAGCCGATGACCTCGACGTTGCTGTGGTGGCCCAGGGCGCCACGCGCCAGCTGCACGCGCTGTTCCAGCGGCAGTGCCGGTCCCTTCGAGGGGCTCTGCGCCACGCCCACCACGACCTTTTCAAACAGCGGCGCGGCCCGGCTCACCAGGTCGATGTGACCGTTGGTGATGGGGTCGAACGTGCCGGGATAGACGGCGATGCGGCGGTTGGCCACGGTCATGGGCGGTTGCAGATGTTCAGATGAGGTCAAAGTGTAGCAGTGGCGCGGCGGTACAGGGCAAAGCTCACCTCGCGGGTGCTGCCATCGCGGTGCAGCAGCCATTCCGGGGGCAGCACCGGCACGTGGCTGGCTGGCGACTCCAGGTACAGCCAGGCATCGGCGGCCAGATGCCGCGGCAGCTGGGCCAGCACGTCCTGCCACAGGCCATCGGCGAACGGCGGGTCGATGAACACCAGATCGGCCTGCTGCGCCGGCGCGGCCTGCAGCCAGCGCAGCGCGTCGGCCTGGGCGACCGTGACGTTGTCGCCCGCCTGCAGTTTGGATACGGCCGCGGTCAGATTGCGTCCCAGCTGCGGATCGCGTTCGACCAGGGTGGCATGCGCGGCACCGCGCGAGACGGCTTCCAGCCCAAGCGCGCCGCTGCCGGCGAACAGGTCCAGCACGCGGGCCCCGCCCAGCTTGGGCATCAGCCAGTTGAACAGGGTTTCGCGCACGCGATCGCTGCTGGGCCGCAGGCCCGGCAGGGTCGGCACCGGCAGCCGGGTATTGCGCCAGCGCCCGCCGATGATGCGGACCTGTCCGTCATTGCCACCACGGCCGCTCATCGGCGCCCCCGGCGGGAGGTATTCGAGAATTTCAGCATGAGCGGGATTGTAGTTCGGCCGGGCGGCGCCCGGCACCCGCCGAAGCCGAAGCAACGGCCGAAGCAACGTCAAAAGCTGGTTTCCTGTGGGTTGGCGGGGTGGGTCCGGTTGAGGGGGCCGCTGCAAGTACGTCCATGTAAGCTCGGTCGCCGCATCCATGCGGCTCACGCCCCCTCAACCGGACCC
>NZ_JBHZOP010000072.1:0-48354 GCF_042787595.1 Stenotrophomonas sp. YIM B13575
GCCGACCAACGGTCGGCACCCACCGGTGGCACGGGGTCGGCACGCACCGGGGGCACGGGGTCGGCACGCACCAGAGGGCAGATGGTGGGTGCCGACCGTTGGTCGGCACGCCAAGGGGTTTACGGGGTGACCGTCTCCACCACTTCCAGGCCGTACCCGGCCAGGCCGATCTGGCGACGCGGGGTGCCCAGCACGCGCAGCTTGCCCAGGCCCAGGTCGGACAGGATCTGCGCACCGGCACCGTTGCGGCGCCACTGGCTCACGTCCTTGTCCTTGCCCGGCACCACCGGCGCCGGCTGCTGGCGCAGGCGGGCCAGCAGGCCTTCGCCGTCGCGCGGGGCCTGCAGCACCACCATCACGCCGGCGCCTTCGGCATCGATCGCGCGCAGGGCATCGGTCGCGGCCACGCCGAAGTCGTCGCGACGCCAGTGCAGCAGGTCGGCCAACGGATTTTCCACCTGCACGCGCACCAGGGTCGGGGTGTCAGCATCCGGGGTGCCACGGACCAGGGCGAAATGCAGGTCGTGGGCGATGCGGTCGCGGTAGGTGACCAGCTTGAACGGGCCGAATTCGGTCTCGATCTCGCGCTCATCGACGCGCTCGACCGTCTTTTCGGTGGCCAGGCGGTAGGCGATCAGATCGGCGATCGAGCCCATCTTCAGACCGTGCTCGCGGGCGAACACTTCCAGTTCCGGGCGGCGCGCCATGCTGCCGTCGGGGTTGAGGATCTCCACCAGCACGCCGGCCGGTTCCAGCCCGGCCAGCATGGCCAGGTCGACGCCGGCTTCGGTGTGGCCGGCGCGGGTCAGCACGCCACCGGGCTGGGCGATCAGCGGGAAGATGTGGCCCGGCTGGTGCAGGTCGGCCGGCTTGGCGTTGGGCTTCACCGCGGTGCGGATGGTGTGGGCGCGGTCATGGGCGGAAATGCCGGTGGTCACGCCTTCAGCCGCTTCGATGCTGACGGTGAAGTTGGTCTGGAACTGCGCGGTATTGGCCTGCACCATCGGCGCCAGGCCGAGATCGGCGGCGCGGGTGCGGGTCAGCGGCAGGCACACCAGGCCACGGCCATGGGTAACCATGAAGTTGATGTCGCTGGCCTTGACCAGCTCAGCGGCCATGATCAGGTCGCCTTCGTTCTCGCGGTCTTCGTCATCGACGATGACGACCATGCGGCCGAGGCGGATGTCTTCCAGGATGTCGGGAATCGGAGCGAAGTTCATGCGGCATCTCCCTGTGGGTGCTGACCGTTGGTCGGCACACTGATCAGGCGCTCCACATAACGCGCGACCAGGTCGATTTCAAGATTGATCGCGCTGCCCACGCCGGTGGCGGAGAACGCGGTGTTGGCCACGGTGTGCGGGATCAGCGCGACTTCAAAACCTTCGTCATCCACTTCGTTGACGGTGAGGCTGACGCCGTCCACGCAGATCGAGCCCTTCTTGGCGATGTAGCGGCGCAGCGCGGCCGGCGCGGCGAAACGCCAGCGCTGGGCACGGGCATCTTCGTGGATGGACAGCACCTGGCCGAGGCCGTCGACGTGGCCGCTGACCAGATGGCCGCCAAGGCGGTCGGTCGGGCGCATGGCACGTTCGAGGTTGATGACGGCGCCTTCGGCCAGCTGGCCCAGCGTGGTCAGGCCCAGGGTCTCGGTGGACGCATCGGCCTGGAAGCTGCTGGCGTCGAACGCGATGACAGTGAGGCAGACGCCGTTGATGGCGATGCTCTCGCCCATCTGCACGTTGTCGAACGGCAGATTCCCGACAGTGAAAGTAAAGCGGACATCGCCGCCGATGGATTCGCGAGCGGCCAGACGGCCGACGCCTTCGATGATTCCAGTAAACAAGTAACGTTCTCCGCGAAAAGTGAGCGAAAAACGCCGCAAGGCAAACAGGCGGGCGCAGGGCCGCGAAGGCCCTGTGGCACCGTCTTCTTTCATCCGGACTATGACCGTCGGCTCCGGCATTGGACCGGATCTGCTGACCCCCGGCGGTAAGGCCGGGGCGCTCGCGGGCTCGTGCTTGCGCACCTACCGCCGGTGGGGAATTGCACCCCGCCCTGAAGACGTTTGTGTACCGGCGAACCGGCCCGCCCAGTGTAACAGCCCGGGCTGAACGGGGTCGGATGCCCAGGGGTCGGATCCCTTTCTGCAGGAAAGGGCGCTGACCCCGGTTCGCTACAGGGGCCATAGGGTCAGAGCCGTTTCCCGTGGGGAAACGGATCCGACCCCGTCGCACCCCAGCTGTGACGGCCGTCGCTCGCATTTCGTAAAACTTTCATTAAAATCGGCGGTCGGACGACATGAGGTCGCCACGGACTGCCGCATAGGTGGACCGCCAATGGACTGAAATTCACAGGAATTCCCATGCGCAAGATCCTGATCGTGGCCGCCCTGCTGGCCGCTGCCCCGTTCTCAGCCTCGGCCGACGCCCTGAGCTACACCTACGTCGAAGGCGGCTGGACCCAGGTCAAGACCGACGACGACGTGTTCAACGATCCGAAGGTCGATGGTGGCTACGTGCGCGGTTCGATCGCGCTGGCCGAGCAGGTGCACGTGTTCGGCGGCTGGAACTACGGCAGCAAGTCGTACGACTACGACTACGGCTCGATGAAGCTGAAGTTGAACCAGCCGGAGCTGGGCATTGGTTACCACATGCCCTTCAGCGACCGCGTCGACTACACCGCCGACATCGCCTGGGTCCGCCAGCAGGCGGAGATCACCGTGAAGGACGTGGACTACGGCCGCTTCACCGTGAAAGACCACACCAACCTGGTGCGTGCCACCATGGGCCTGCGTGGCAAGCCTTCGCGCATGACCGAAGCCTGGATCAAGGCCGGTTACATGGACGGCGGCAACGAGTTCAAGGGCACCTGGGTCGGCACCCTCGGTGGCCAGATCAACTTCACCCGTACCTGGGGCCTGGTCGGTGAGATCTCCGGCTATCGCGACGTCACCCAGTACTCGGCCGGCGTGCGCGCCAGCTTCTGATTGCCCGATCCTCGTCGTGTGATCGAACGGGTCCCGCAAGGGGCCCGTTTTTTGTTGGCCGCCGCGCGCAATATGCTTGGCTGTCGCGCACCATCGAATGCCATGGCAAGTGCGCTAGGCTTGCCGCCCTCTGGAACAGGAACACCGTCATGAAGACCCCGATCCGCGGCCTGCTGGCCACCGCGCTGCTGTGCGCCCCGTTGTTCGCTTCGGCCGCACCGGCGCAGCTGACGCCGGAACAGACCTTCGATCTGTACGCACGCGCATTGCTGGAAGACGATGCCGCTGCCGCGCGCACGCTCAACGACGCGCTGAAGCCGGCCTTCGACGGCCAGGACTCGGTAACGCCGGTGCCGGGCATGATGGCCCAGGCCCTGGCCGAACCGTGGCAGACGGTGTTGGCCGTGGCCGGCGTGAAGGGCGATCCCGCAGCGGCCGAAGCGATGTACGCCAAGGCGCTGAAGGCCTCGCAGTGCCGTGCCACGCGCAGCACGGTGGAAGACAACGAGTACGTGGACGACCAGAAGATCGCCAGGGTCGATTTCAGCTGCCAGCTAGCCGACCTGGGCAATGTGCAGCCGTTGTTCCTCGCCAGCCTGACGGGTGAGGACAAGGCTCCGCGCGCGCGCTTCACCGATGCCTATACCAAGGCCGTGCAGAGCGGCCCGCGCAAGGCCGTGACCGGCACCCTCACCCTGTACACCGCGAAGGACAAGGGCTACTGGTACAGCAGCAACTTCGACGATCTGGTGGGCCCGGTGCTGGGCGCGCTGGCGCCGTTCGAAGAATGGCTGCAGGACGTTGAAGCGGCCAAGGCACCGAAGGTGACCGGCGTGCCGGCCTGCGATCTGCTGTTGCAGCAACACCGCAGCTGCGTGGCAAAGATCGCGCCGGACCAGATCAGCGGTGTTGATGCGATGGCCGAAGAGCTGAAGGCGAAGACGCAGGTGATGTCGGCCGAGGAGATGACGCAGGAGTGCAAGTCGCTGCGTCCGATGGCCGAGATGATGTGGACCGACGAGTGCGCCTGAGGTGGTTCTGCTGAAACAGCTGGGGCTGGCTGCGCTGCTGCTGGCCCCTGGTACTGCACTGGCGTCGGCACCTGCGCTGACGCCCGTGCAGGCATTCGACCTGTATGCACAGGTGATCGTGCACGGCGATGCAGCGGCACAGGCAACGCTGGCCCGCTATCTCGATACGGACAACGGGGCTGACTTCGCCGCGGCATTGGCGGGCGCAAGCCATCTGGACGAGGCGCCCGAACTGGCTGATTGGCCGAAGGCCGCGGCGGCGCTACGCAAGCGGCAAGCCTCGGTGCATTGCGCCACCGACAGCGTGCGCCATGCGCAGACCGACAGCGCCGACGTCGACTATCGCTGCCACCTGCCCGACCTGTCGGCACTGCTGCCCGTGTATCGACAGCATCCCGTGCCGTTCAATGGACCGCACCCGCCGCAGATGGCGAGGGAGCTGGCGACGGCATATACGCAGATGATCGCCGTGGCACCGGACCGGGAAAGGATCATCACGGTGTCGTTCCACCGCGACCCTGACGGTGGTGCCTGGCGCGTGCAGAACCCAACCCCGCTGATGAGCGGACTGGCGGATGCGTTCCTGCCGTTCTTCGAGTGGAACGAGCACCTGCCGAACTGAAAAAGGGACGGAGGGGATTGAGTCGTTTGTGGCATAAACGACTTAATCCCCTCCGTCCCTTTTTCAGGGGCGCAGCAGCAACCGCAGATCCTCACCCACCTGGCGCTGATCGACCACGCGCAGGCGGCGCTGCTGGTCCATCGTGTCGATGCCAAGACCTGCCAGCAGCGGGCGGCCGCTGTCGCCGAGCAGGGTCGGTGCCTGGTACAGCAGCAGTTCGTCCACCCAGCCGCCGCGCAGCAGTGCACCGGCCAGCGTCGCGCCAGCTTCGGTATGCACTTCGTTGATGCCGCGTTCGGCGAGGAGTGCCAGTACCGCGCCCAGATCAAGGCGGCCGTGGCGGACAGCGACGCTGGCGAATGCCGCGTCGGCTGCGTCGGGCGGGCTGATCATCGCATCGTGCAGGTACAGCGTCGGTGCTCCACCTTCGCGCACGCGGCTGCATTCCAGCGAACGCAGGCGCGAATCCAGCACCACGCGCAACGGTGGCATCACTTCGGTGTCAGCCAGGCGCACGGTCAGCATCGGGTCGTCGGCGATCACGGTGTCGGCACCGGTCAGGATCGCACCGGCACGAGCGCGCCAGTGCTGCACATCCTCGCGCGCGGCGGGGCCGGTGATCCACTTCGAGCTGCCGTCGGCCATCGCGGTACGGCCATCCAGGCTGGCTGCGAGCTTCACCCGCAGCCACGGACGACCGCGCTCCACGCGCGACAGGAAGCCCTTGTTGAGTTCTCGCGCCTGCTCGGCCATCAGGCCCTCGGCGACCTCGATGCCAGCTTCGCGCAGCAGATCGAAACCACCGCCATCCACTTTCGGGAACGGGTCGCGCATCGCGGCCACAACACGCGACACGCCGGCGTCGATCAGCGCCAACGCGCACGGCGGCGTGCGGCCGTAATGCGCGCAGGGTTCCAGGGTGACGTAGGCGGTGGCACCACGCGCTTCGGCGCCGGCCTCGCGCAGGGCGAACACTTCGGCATGCGGGCCACCGGCACGCTGGTGCCAGCCCTGCCCGACCACGCGCTCGCCATGGGCGATCACGCAGCCGACCATCGGATTGGGGCGGGTGGTATAGGCGGCACGCTCGGCCAGACGCAGTGCGTTGGCCATGTGCAGGTGGTCGAGGACGGAGAACGATGTGCTCATGCCTCCATGGTAGCGCCGTTGGTATGGATCCACGCCATGCGTGGATGGCGGCACGACGCCAACCAAGGTTGGCAGAGTCCAGTAGATCCACGCCATGCGTGGATGACGGCGCAGCGCCAACCAAGGTTGGCATCTACCAGGGCAACGGGCGTCAGCCCTTCTTCTTCTTGGTCAGGGCGATCACATCACCCAGCAGCTGCAATTGTTCGGTGCTCGACGGCAAGTCGCGTTCGAGCTTCTCGATCTCCTCGCGGAAATCGGCCACGTCCTCGAAGCTGCGGTACACCGAGGCGAAACGCACATAACCAACATGGTCGAGCTTGCGCAGTTCATTCATGACGAACTCGCCGACCTTGATCGAGGGCACTTCGCGTTCGCCGCTGATACGCAGCTGATGCACCACCGCGCGTACCGCCGCTTCGATCTTCTCTTCCGGTACCGCGCGCTTCTGCAGCGCGCGGTCGAAGCCGGCGCGCACCTTGCGGGCATCGAAGGCTTCGCGGGTGCCATCGCTCTTGACGATGGCCGGCAGCTTCAGTTCGACGGTTTCCAGGGTACTGAAGCGTTCGTTGCACGCCTCGCACTCACGCCGACGACGAATCGTCGCGCCGTCTTCGGAGACGCGCGAGTCGATGACCCGTGTATCGGCATGCTGGCAGAAGGGGCAATGCATTGAACGCCTGGCTCAGGGAAATACCTGCTGCCACGGTCGTGGCAGCGTCGCAACGGTACCTGAGAAGGGGCCAGGCAGCAAATTCCGTTTTTCTTCACTCGCGCCCGCTGGCCTTCGACAGCCATCGGAAGTGGCAGGCGAGGCTGATCCAGGGAGCCCCCCAACCGATTGCCAATATCAGCAGTATCGGATGCACTCCAAGACTTGAAACTGTTATCACCAACGCGGACACAGCCTGAGCAGCTGACACTAGAAACAGCGTCTCCAGCACTGGCGCGGCGGGCTTCAATCCATCCGGTCCGCGCATCTGCCACGTGTTTACGAGCTGATAAACAGGTGGGATCGCCGTCACGGACAGCACACCCCACATCGCAAGCAATCCAAGAACTGCGCTGTTGTCACCGCCCTGCGCCCATACCCCTAGCAGCAGCAGCAGCGAACCCAACAGGCCGGCCAACGCGCAGGGAATGGAAAAAAGAAGGCTGTGGAGAAGCAGGTAGAAGCCGTGTCGGCGGCGCCAGGATTGCATCGGGGGCTCCTTTCAGTAGCTCTGAAGACCCTAGTCCTGACGCCTGCAGCACACCATGCAATTTCTCTGAAACTTCCAACCGCCAGTCACACAGCGTCGGTCGCACCCCGCCGCAGCCACACCAGATGCGCAGCCGGTACCAGCAACGGCACGCCCAGTACCAGATACCCCAGCACCTGCCAGGGGCTGCCGGCAAACAAGCTGAAGAGCACCACACCGACCACGGCCAGTGCCGCGATGGCGCCGAGCACCAGCCCGATCCATGGCAGCGCCGGTGAGCGCCACAGGCCTTCGCGCCCCTGCCGCAGATAGCGGATGCTGAGCCACAGCCATGCCAGCAACCCGGCAACACCCGCACTCGCCCACAGGAACAGCACGGCACCTTCGTCGCCGCGCATCAGCCCATGGCTGATCAGGAAGGTGTAGATGCCGAACCCGGCGACGCCACCACCGGCCACCAGCGCAGGCAACCCCAGCAGCAGGCATTGGGCGATATACAGGCGTTTGTGCAGACGCTCATCCATGCGTTCGAATCTCCTTGCAGATCGCTCGCTTCACGCGCGCGGTCGCAGCCACAAGAGCATGCCGGCCGGAACCAGCAGCGAAGGCCCCGTCAGCAGCAGACCCAATCCCTCAACACCGTGTGTGATTCCCAGCCACAGCCCCATGCCCAACAGCGGCAGCGCCGCGAGCATGCCGAGCAGCAGCGCGCCCCACTGCACCCGGCTGCGGGTGCGCAGCGCGCTGCGTCCTCCAAACAGGTATCCGCAACTGAGATCGAGCCAGGCGAGGCAACCGGCGAGGCCGGCCAATCCCCACACCAGCATCAACGCCTGGCCGGGCAATTCGACGGTGCCGTCTGCAAGTGAAAGCACGCTTCCCGCCATGCCGATCACCGCCATCGCCCCGCCGAACAGCACGCTGGGTGCGCCCAACGGCACCACCAGCGCTGCATAGAGATACTTGAGGCGGCGCTCGTCCATGCGCGTTACTCCGGTACTGGGGTCAGAGCCCTTCCCTGCGGGAAGGGATCCGACCCCTGCTTCGATCCGGGCTTCGGGGTCAGATCCCTTTCCGTCAGGAAAGGGCTCTGACCCCTGCGGCGATCAACCGTAGACCGGGTACTTGCGGCACTGCGCGCTGACGGCATCGCGCACGCGGGCGATCACGGCTTCGTCGGCCGGCGCGTCGAGCACGTCGGCGATCCAGTTGGCCAGGTCCACGCAGTCCTGTTCCACGTAACCACGGGTGGTCACCGCCGGGGTGCCCAGGCGCAGGCCCGAGGTCACGAACGGCGAACGCGGGTCGTTCGGCACCGAGTTCTTGTTGACGGTGATGTGGGCCTTGCCCAGCGCGGCTTCCGCGTCCTTGCCGGACACGTCCTTGCCGATCATGTCGACCAGCATCAGGTGGTTCTGGGTGCCGCCGGAGACGATCTTGTAGCCGCGCGCGATCAGCGTGTTGGCCATCGCCTGGGCGTTCTTCACGACCTGCTGCTGGTAGGCCTTGAAGCCCGGCTCCAGCGCTTCCTTGAAGGCCACGGCCTTGCCGGCAATGACGTGCATCAGCGGACCGCCCTGGATGCCCGGGAACACGATCGACTGCAGCTTCTTGACCAGGTCCTCGTCGGCGCCCTTGGCGACGATGATGCCGCCGCGTGGGCCGCGCAGGGTCTTGTGGGTGGTCGAGGTGACCACGTGGGCATGTTCCAGCGGGCTCGGGTAGACACCAGCGGCAACCAGGCCGGCGACGTGCGCCATGTCGACGAACAGGTAGGCACCGACCTTGTCGGCGATGGCGCGGAAGCGCGCCCAGTCGATCACCTGCGAGTACGCCGAGAAGCCGGCCACGACCATCTTCGGCTTGTGCTCCAGGGCCAGGCGCTCGACTTCGTCGTAATCGATCAGGCCCTGGTCGTTGACGCCGTACTGCACGGCGTTGAACAGCTTGCCCGAGGCGTTGACCTTGGCGCCGTGGGTGAGGTGGCCGCCGTGGGCCAGGCTCATGCCGAGGATGGTGTCGCCCGGCTGCAGCAGCGCGAAGTACACGGCCTGGTTGGCCTGCGAACCGCTGTGCGGCTGCACGTTGGCATAGTCCGCGTCGAACAGCTGCTTGAGGCGGTCGATCGCCAGCTGCTCGGCGATGTCCACGTATTCGCAGCCACCGTAGTAGCGCTTGCCCGGATAGCCTTCGGCGTACTTGTTGGTCAGCTGGCTGCCCTGGGCTTCCATCACCGCCGGGCTGGTGTAGTTCTCGCTGGCGATCAGCTCGACGTGGTCTTCCTGGCGCTGGGTCTCAGCGGCGATGGCCTTGGCCAGTTCGGGATCGTAGGTTTCGATGCGGACGTCACGCGGGAACATCGGGTACTCCAGCAGGCGGGGAAAGGGGTACGACTCAGCCCTAGATTGTAGCCCCGCCCCGGCCTGCTGGGGCCGAAACGACCGGGGCCGGATTCGACGAACGAATCCGGCCCCGTATGGTTTCGAATGGGCGTTGTGGGGTCAGAGCCCTTTCCTGCGGAAAGGGATCCGACCCCGGCGCTGCATCAACGGTTGTTGATGATGTAGTCGGCGATGATGCCGGTTGCCACGGCGACCAGCAGCATGTTGCCGCGGTCATCGCGGATCCAGTGGTGGCCGTACGGCGGGCGGCGCAGCTGGTAGCGCGGGTAGTCGTTCACCACGTAGATCGGGCCGCGGTAGTAGTCGCGGTAGCGGTGGCCGCGCTGCCAGCCATAGCCATAGCCGGGCCGGTAGCCCGGGCTGTAGACCACGCGCGGCGGCGGCGGTGCCGGACGGTAGTAGCCATGGTCGTAGCGGCGATCGTGACGGTAATCGCGGCGCGCTTCGCGACGGTCGCGTTCCCAGTCGCGGCGGTCGTGACGCCATTCCCGGCGATCCTCGCGCCACTCACGGCGGTCATGGTCGCGGCCACGGTGGTCGTTGTCGGCGAAAGCCGGGGCGATGGCACCCAGCGCCAGTACGGAGGCCACGGCGCCGGCCATGAGTCGATGGAGTTGCATGGGAGACCTCTGCTGGGTGGGTGGGTGGTGATCCCATCTTGCGCATGCGATCTGAACGGTTTCCGGCTGGAAACGCTTCCCGCTGCGGGACTGTGACCGGGTATTCAGGCCGCGGCCAGCCCCGGGCGCTGCGGCCAGCGCGGGCCGGAACCGGTTCCGGCTATAATTGGGGGTATTCCATTCAGTCTGTGCCCGCTGCCGCAACGGGAAGTTCCCCGTGACGGACCGGGCGCAGGGTCGCGCCTACGGAGACCTCATGTCCTCGCAATACATCTACACCATGAACCGCGTGTCCAAGGTGGTCCCGCCCAAGCGGCAGATCATCAAGGACATCTCGCTGTCCTTCTTCCCGGGCGCGAAGATCGGCCTGCTGGGCCTGAACGGCGCCGGCAAGTCCACCGTGCTGAAGATCATGGCCGGCGTGGACACCGATTTCGAGGGCGAAGCCCGTCCGCAGGCCGGCATCAAGGTCGGCTACCTGGCGCAGGAACCGGAGCTGGACCCGACCAAGACCGTGCGTGAAGCGGTTGAGGAAGGCGTCGGCGAAGTGCTGCAGGCACAGGCTGCGCTGGACGCGGTCTACGCGGCCTATGCCGAAGAAGGCGCCGATTTCGACGCGCTGGCCAAGGAACAGGAGCGCCTGGAGGCGATCCTCGCTGCCGGCGACGCGCACACGCTGGAAAACCAGCTCGACGTGGCCGCCGATGCGCTGCGCCTGCCGCCGTGGGATGCCATCGTCGGCAAGCTGTCCGGTGGTGAAAAGCGCCGCGTGGCACTGTGCCGCCTGCTGCTGCAGAAGCCGGACATGCTGCTGCTCGACGAACCGACCAACCACCTCGACGCCGAGTCTGTGGAATGGCTGGAACAGTTCCTGGCGCGCTACACCGGCACCGTCGTGGCGGTCACCCATGATCGCTACTTCCTGGACAACGCCGCCGAGTGGATCCTGGAACTGGACCGCGGCCGCGGCATTCCGTGGAAGGGCAACTACACCGACTGGCTGACCCAGAAGGATGAGCGCCTGAAGCAGGAAGACAACCAGGAAAAGGCTCGCCAGAAGGCTATCCAGAAGGAACTGGAGTGGTCGCGCCAGAACGCCAAGGGCGGCCGCACCAAGGGCAAGGCCCGTCTGGCCCGCCTGGAAGAGCTGCAGTCGGTCGATTACCAGAAGCGCAACGAGACCAATGAAATCTTCATCCCGCCGGGCGAGCGCCTGGGCCAGGCGGTGATGGAATTCAAGAACGTCTCCAAGAAGTTCGGCGACCGCCTGCTGTTCGACAACCTGAACTTCCTGGTGCCCTCGGGCGCCATCGTCGGCATCATCGGCCCCAACGGTGCCGGTAAGTCGACCCTGTTCAAGATGATCACCGGCCAGGAAAAGCCGGATACCGGCGAGATCGTGGTCGGCCCGACCGTGCAGCTGTCCTATGTCGACCAGAGCCGTGACGCGCTGGAAGGCAACCACAGCGTGTTCCAGGAAATCGCGGGCGGCCTGGACATCCTCAACATCAACGGCATCGAGATCCAGTCGCGCGCCTACATCGGCCGCTTCAACTTCAAGGGCCAGGACCAGCAGAAGATGGTCGGTTCGCTGTCCGGTGGTGAGCGTGGCCGCCTGCACATGGCCAAGACCCTGCTGCAGGGTGGCAACGTGCTGCTGCTCGATGAACCGTCCAACGATCTGGACATCGAAACCCTGCGTGCGCTGGAAGATGCGCTGCTGGAGTTCCCGGGCAACACCTTCGTCATTTCGCATGACCGCTGGTTCCTGGATCGCATCGCGACCCACATCCTGGCGTTCGAAGGCGATTCGCACGTGGAGTTCTTCCAGGGCAACTACCGCGAGTACGAAGAAGACAAGCGCCGCCGCATGGGCGACGACGCTGCGCCGAAGCGCCTGCGCTTCAAGGCGCTGAAGTAAGGAACGACGAAAGGCCGCGCTCGCGCGGCCTTTCGCCTTTCAGGGGCCGCAATCGATTTTTGTTGACGCTTTTGACCCTTTCGCGCCGCGCTCCAGCGCCACTCGGCTGAAGGCTGCAGGTGTAAAGCAGCGTTAATTACTTGTCGCATACGGCAAGCTCCGCACTTTGCAACTCGTTGTATGTTCCTGGCCCAACGCTTCGGTTTTCCTACGCACCCGATTCATCCCCCACGTAGGAAACACATGAAAGCACTGATCTCGACCACGGCGGCACTGCTGCTGTCCGGCACCGCCGCTGCCGCGCCGGCGAACTGGGAAGGCATCCATCTGGGGGCACATGCCACCCATGGCGAAGGCCACAGCCAGGACCGCAGCAATGCCAATGCCACTGAAAAGAGCATCCGCGGCTTTGCAGGCGGGCTGCAGGTCGGCCGCAACTGGCAGTTCGACAACAACGTCGTTGCCGGGATCGAAGGCACCCTGTCCTTCGGCAACATCAACCAGGAGTGGAAGGACCGCGACAACCATCAGTACAGCCCTTACTACGGCAAGGATGCGGTGACCCCTTCGGGCGCGATCAACCTGACGCTGGGTTACGCCGCAGGCCAGTGGCTGCCGTACGTCAGCGCCGGCGTGACCGTGGCCCGCCAGGAGTTTTCGCTGGGCTGCGACAAGTCCCTGGTGGAGGCCACCAATGGGTGTCGCGTCGCCGAATTTGAAACCCGCGCGTCCCATGTTTCCACCGGCGGCAACGTCGGCGCAGGTGTGCTTTACCGCTTCAACGACCAGCTCTCGGCGGGTGCCGAGTACCGCTACACCCACCTGGGCTCCAGCCCGGTTTACCTGGAAGATCCCAACTACCCGGCTGCGGCGCGACGCAGCTTCCATACCAACTACAGCAGCGTTACGCTGAAGTTGAACTACCACTTCTAACCGCCTGGCGACGCATCCGCAGGCCCTCTGGGCGGCAGGGCGCGCAGGTACGAGAGATCTGCGATGTCCCTGTTCGAACGCCTGTTCCAGCTGCAGCAGCACGGCACCACCGTGCGCACCGAGCTGCTGGCCGGTGTCACCACCTTCCTGACGATGTCCTACATCGTCTTCGTCAATCCCGAGATTCTCGGCACCACCGGCATGGATGCAGGTGCGGTGTTCGTGGCCACCTGCCTGGCCGCAGCGCTGGGCTCGGTGGTGATGGCACTGGCGGCCAACTTCCCGGTGGGCATGGCCCCGGGCATGGGCTTGAATGCGTTCTTCGCCTTCACCGTGGTCGGTGCTGCCGGCCTGCCCTGGCAGCAGGCGTTGGCGGCGGTGTTCATTTCGGGCCTGGTGTTCCTGGTGCTGTCGCTGACCGGCGTGCGCGCGTGGCTGGTGTCGGGCATTCCGGCGTCATTGCGGTCGGCGATCGTAGCCGGCATCGGCCTGTTCCTGGCGATCATCGCGCTGCAGAAGTCCGGCGTGATCATCGGCAACGAGGACACGCTGGTCGCGCTGGGCCCGCTCAATTCCGCGCCGCCGCTGCTGGCACTGGGCGGCTTCCTGCTGATCGCGATCCTGGAAGCGCGGCGCGTGCGCGGCGCGATCCTGATCGGCATCCTGGCGGTGACCGCGGCCGGCTGGGCACTGGGCGATCTGCAGTACCACGGGCTGGTGTCGTTGCCGCCGAGCCTGGCACCGACCTTCATGCAGCTGGACCTGCCCGGCCTGCTGCACCACAACGGTGGCGCACCGATTGCGGTGCTGCTGCAGGTGGTGCTGGTGTTCGTGCTGGTGGAAGTGTTCGATGCCACCGGCACGCTGTATGGCGTGGTCGGCCGTGCCGGCCTGTTGAAGCTGCCGGGTGCACAGAAGCGGTTCGGCCGTGCGCTGCTGGCCGACAGCACGGCGATTGTCGCCGGCTCGCTGCTGGGCACCAGCAGCACCACCGCCTTCGCCGAGAGCGCCTCTGGCGTGCAGGTGGGTGGCCGTACCGGATTGACCGCGCTGGTGGTGGCCGCATTGTTCCTGGCCGCACTGCTGTTCTCGCCGCTGGCGGCGATGGTGCCCGGCTATGCCACCGCGCCGGCGCTGCTGTTCGTGGCTGGCTTGATGCTGCGCGAACTGGTGGAAGTGGACTGGAGCGACCTGACCGAGTCGGTGCCGGCGGCGTTGTGCGCGCTGGCGATGCCGTTCACCTATTCCATCGCCAACGGCCTGGCCTTCGGCTTCATTGCCTATGCCGCGCTGAAGGCCGGCACCGGCCGCTGGCGCGAGGTGCATCCGGCGGTGTGGCTGGTGGCGGTGCTGTTTGTGCTGCGTTACGCGTTGGAGTGAGGCGCAGCGGGGTCAGAGCCCTTTCCCGTGGAAAGGGATCTGACCCCATGGTCACCGCCAGCGCGGTTGCAGGCGTCCATCGGCGGCGAAACGCCAGCGGCCTTCCGCCCAGCCGCGACCGAACAGGGTGAGCATCTGCGAGTAGTACGCGGGCGCATCGGCACGCTGCTGTTCGGCACTGGGCAGGCTCTGCAGCAGTGCCGCCGCGCGGGCTTTTTCGCCCTGTGCCAGCAGGTAGGGCAGCAGTGCGGCACGGAACCCATAATTGCCCTCGCCCTGCCCTTTGCCGGTACGCGTGTCGACTTTCTCCCACATCGGTGCGCCATTGCGCAGGCGCTGCAGTGGGCCTGACAGGGCAGCCAGCTGGCGACGGAACAAGGGGTCACGCGGCGCGGTCATGCCAGCCCACGTGTAGCAGCGGATGGCGTCGTAGCCGCCTACAGCGCCCTTCACCGGATCAACGACGAAGGTGCCGTCCTTCCAGGCGGCCCAGTCCGGCGCGAAGCCGTGCGGACTGGTCTGCTGCAGCACGGTGACCGTGTTGTCGGCCAGGGCCTGCCAGGGACCACCGCGGTCAACCGCTGCAAAGCGCCTCAACAGCGGCAACGGCAGGTAACTGGGATTGACCCGTGTGGCGCCGTCCTCGATGAATCCCTGCGGCCCCGGCAGCAGCATCGGCCCCAGCGTGGGCAACTGCACGATCTCGCGTGCACGCACCTGTGCCAGCATGCCTTCGGCGATGGCCTGCAACGCGGGGCGTCGCCACAGGCGCGCGGCTTCCAGCAGTGCGTAGGCCAGCCACAGATCCGAATCGGATGCGGAATTTTCGTCCAGCAGGCCCCAGCCGTCTTTGTCCTTGCGGCCCCACAACCAGCCGGGCAGGCGCACGGACATGTCGCCACCGGCGAGATTGTCCTGCGTCCAGGCCAGGAGGCGGTCGAACAGCGCAGGATCGTTGTCGACCAGCGCAAAGAACAGTGCGTAGGACTGACCTTCCGATGTGCTGCGCTGATCGTCCTGGCTGCGGTCGATCATGCGCCCATCGCGGCTCAGGCTGCTGTCCTGCAGAACCTGCCAGGCCGGCCAGCGGGTTGCGGCGAGCGCACGGCCGCCGACGCTGCCCAGCAACGGCAGCAGGACGGCGGCCTGCAGCAGGCGGCGGCGTTGCGGGTCAGCGGAATTCGCCATACGGCACCAGCGGAGAGACGGGCAACGGCAGATTGCCCTGCCACGGTTTGAAGGAATAGCGCAGGTAGAGCTGGAACGTGTTCGGCGAGAAATCGCGGCTGCGCTGCAGGGTGCCGGCCGCACCCAGCACGACGTGATCCCCCAGGCGCCGCTCCACTGCGGCATACAGGCGATAGCCGGTACCGGTGCTGCTGCCGTCGGTGGTGTACAGGCCATCCGGGTCCAGCCGCAGTGGACCGTACTGCGATTCCAGCTGTGCGATCACGCGCTGGATCAGGGCCTCGTCGGGGAAGCGGCTGATCGAGCGGGTGCGTGCATTGGAAACGCTGACCGAACCATCCACGCGCACCGACCAGTCATCGTTGCGCCAGGCGAAGCCCACCGGCAGGCTCAACGAAGCGTAGCGCTGCGGACTGTAGTAGCCGCCCTGCCCCAGCGAATAGCCGCCGAGGTCCTTCTGGTAGCGCCAGTACATCGCGCTGGTGCCCACATCCAGGCGCATGTCCGGGCGTTGGATCAGCTTGTGGTACCAGCCAACCATCGCCCGCGCACGGGTGTTGTCCACCACGTTGTGCCCGGTCAGCTGGTGCCAGCTCCAGTTCGACCACACGCCGTTGCGCCCGCCTTCGTCATAGCCGAGGCTGAAGGTCACGCCATTGGCGGTGACACCGCCCCAGGCAATGCCGCTGCGTGGATCGATCGCGCCGGCCTGCGACAGCAGTGAATTGGTCATCGGCCGCCGCGATACGGTCGCTCCCCAGCCCAGCCGGCCGAGGTCACCATTGAGGGTGACGCCGCCCAGCCAGTTGCCCACCACGTAGTTGGACGGGGAATGGCCGATATCGAAATTCCAGCGATCATCCAGGGTGCGCCAGCCCACGGCAAAGCCGGCTCCCGAATTGCGCCGCTGGTGTACGTCGCGGGTGCAGCCCGGGGCCTGCAGGCGCGTACCGTCGGCCTGCAGCAGGCCCAGGTCGCAGCTGCCGAAATCATCGCTGTAGGCGCCATCGGCATCGGCCTGGAAACTGCCTGCGTCGAAATGCACCTGTTCGATACGCGCCCAACCCAGGCCGCCAGCGAACGGTGCGTCAAGATGGGCGATGCGGGTGTCGCGCGTTAGTTGCGAGATGCCGGGTGTGCCGTCGCTGCGGCGGCCGGAATCCTGCATCACCGTCAGCGTCGGGTTCTCCTGCTGGTACAGGGTGTCCACGTCGCTGCGCAGGCTGCGCCGCAACCAGTCGTCACTGGCGGTTTCGCGGCTGGCCAGGGTCAACGCGCGGTTGTCGCGCGGCTGCGCCTGCGAGGGCGCGATCAGGCCGTTGTCGGCCATCGCCCGTGCGTACATGTCCAGCGCCTGCTGCGGATCCTCGCGGCGCACAAGCCGCGCCGCATCGCGCCAGGACTGCGCGTCCGCTCCGCTCTGGCGGGCAAGCAGCGCGCGCAGGATCTGCAGCGCCTTGGCGTCTTCATGCAGGTCGGTCCAGATGTTCGCCAACTGGCGTTGCTGGCCGATCGCATCATCGGCCACCACGGGCGGCGCGTCGTGCATCTGCCGGCGGGCGCTGGCCAGATCGCCGGTGCCGATCCAGGCCTGCACCTGGCCCAACTGCGCATCGAGGTTGTCTGGCTGCACCGCCAGCACCTGCTGGTAGTAGTGCAGTGCCTGTACGTGGTCGCCACGCAGGCGCGCCCATTCGGCCAGGATCAGCTGGTTGTCCGCGCTGGGGGGCTGTTGCTGCAGCAGGGCGATGGCTTCTGCTTCCCGGCCCTGTGCGCGCAGCTCCCACAGATGATCGATCAGCTGCTGTCGCTGCAGGCGTGCTGACAATGCGCGCATGTCATCGTCCCACTGCGCACGCGGCACGCCATCGAGCACGGCCAGCGCCTGCGGCAGGCGGTCGGAGCCTGACAGGTACAGCGCCTGCGCGTAACGCGCTTCCATGCCGGCATTGCGCGCAGCCATATCGGCAATCACGGCATCCGCTTCAATCTGCTGGCCGGCTGCCCGCAGTTCATTGCCCAGCGCATACGCCAGCCAGGCATCGCCGGGCATCTCGCCGCGCAGCTCTCGCCCCAGCGCGATGGCGGCATTGGCATCGCCGGTGGCGAGCGCCTGCTCGCGACGCTCGCGCAGGCGATTGATCTGCAGCTGGCGCAGGTCTTCGGCGTACAGCTTGCGCTGCGCTGCAGGCAAGGCGTTGATGAAGGCTTCCAGGCGCTGTGGATCGGTGCGGCCATACAGCTGCACAAGCTTGCGGATCACATTGGCATCGCGTGGGGCGATCCGCCGCGCGGCCTGCAGCTGTCGCTCGGCGGACGCATCGTCGCCACGCGCCACCGCTACATCGACCAGGCCGAGGAGGGCGTTGACCTCGCGTGGCTGTTGCCGGCGAGCCTGCGAATAGAACGCCTCGGCCTCATCAAGCCTGCCCTCGGCCAGTGCGGTGTCGGCCTGGTCCAGCAGCAGCCAATAGCGGGTGCTGGTGATCAGGTCGCGCCATCTGTCGCTGGTATCACCGGCGGGCGTGGCCTGCACGGCACGCTGGAAGTACGCGATGGCCTGCTCGCGGCGCCCTTGTCGCATCAATGCCAGGCCCAGCCCACCGAGGAATTCCGCTTCGCGCGGATAGCCGCGCAGCGCCTGCAGGTACGCGCGTTCGGCATCGGCATTGCGACCGGCATCAAGCTGTTGCTGGGCACGCAGGCCGGCGCGCCAGGCCGGGTCGCTCACCCGTTTGTGCTGTTCGGCATAGCGCTCGCGCACCAGCGCGATATCGCTGAAGGTGGGATTGCGGGTGATGAATTCCTGCAGGCGGCGCACGTTGCGCTCGTCGGCGGGCTGGTCCTGCAGGTAGCCCCACTCGGCGTCCGCGGCCAGCGCGCGCGCTTCCGGATTGCGTCCCATGCGCTGCAGCGCGGCCAGCGCATCGCTGTCACGACCGGCCGCGAACAACAGTTGCGACAGGGTCTGCAACAGGGTGGTGTTGCCGGGATAGGTGCGATCCAGCGCCGTCAGTGCGCGGATCGCTGCATCGCGGCCGCTGGCCTGCGTGCCCCGCAGGCGCCAGTACTCCAGGCCCAGTTGCAGCCCCGGTGGATCGTCGTTGAACAGGCGGCGGTAGATCGCCAGCGCTTCTTCGCTGCGGCCACCGGCGGCGAACAGGCGCGCCTGCTGCAGTTCCTGCTGCAGGTCGCCCCGGTAGGCACGCCACAGGCGCTCGCCGGCGGCCAGTTCGCGGGTGCCAACGCCGAGCTGCCGCAGCCGTTGCAGGGTCGCATCGGCGTCCTCCATTTTCTGCTGCGACAGCTGCACTTCCAGGATCGCCAGCAGGGTGCTGCGATCGTCCGGCGCCAGCATGCGCAACCGCGCCAGGGCATCTTCGATCAACCCCTGGCGGCCGCTGGCCTCACCGATGCGCACCTGCTGCAGCAGCCATTGCCGCTGCTCGGCAACCGTGCCGCCGGGCGTATCCGGCAGCGCCTGCGCCGCGCACGGGCCGGCCAGCCCGATCAGGGCCAGGCCGGAGGCGGCGACCAGCGAAGACGGCGTGCGCACCATCAATCAGTGCCCCGGATCCAGCCGCTTGGCCGCCACCCAGCGCAGCACCCGCCAGAACAGGAAGGCCACCATCAGCACCACCACCGTGGCCAGTACCGCCAGCAGCGCGGGGTGATCAGCCAGGTGGTACCAGAGCAGCAGCCACCACGGCAGCGCGCCCACGTAGTAATGGTCGCCGACGAACTGGCTGTGGATGCCCGAACTGCGCAGGATCGCCACCGAGCCGGCAATCGCCTGGCGCTTGCCGGTATCGCTGAGTGCGTCGTCGAGCAGGCCGTAGTCGGCGGCATTGCTGGCTGCCAGCGAGACGATGCTGCGCTGCGCATGATGCGGCGACTGCAGGCCGATGATCGCCGCGAAGGGCGCTTCGGCGGTGACCGCCACCTGGGTGACCGCCGGATCACCGGCGCGGCTGCCGCGACGGGCCTGCTCCATCGCCAGCTGGGGCGACGGTGACTGGCCATTGAGCAGGCGCGTGCGCTGGTCATCGATCAGCAGCGACAACTGATCGCTGCCGCGCAGTTCGGCCGGCATTGCACCCAGCATCAGCAGGTCGGCATCCATCGCGCTGGCCTGCTTCCAGTCATCGGACAGGCGCAGGCCATAGGCCGGGTATCCGGTCTGCACGCCCAGGCCCCCCACCAGATTCAACAGCAGGCTGACCTGCGATTCGCTTGCCGTTGCCGGCACCAGCACCACTGTCTCGGACAGATCGGCCATGCGGCTGAAGGGGAATCCACTAAGCGCGAATGCGGACAGGTCCGGCAGGCCCATGTAGTGGTGGAAACCGGAGAAGTCGATGGTCGAATCTTCTTCGATCGCCGCCTGCAGGTTCGGCGGCAGCACGGTCTGGCAGTGGTCGCGCTGGGCGCTGCCCATCACGCTGGCGAAGTTGAAATCAAAGCGCAGCTGGTTGCGATCACCCAGCTTGAGCGAGGGAATCAGCAGGCGGCCGTCGTCGGCACCGGCGTCACCGGCCAGCACCGGCAGGCGGATTTCCTCCAGGCCCTGCTTGCCGTTGCGACGCACCAGCGGGAAGCTGGAAATGAACTGTTCGTTGATTGCGACGCCCAGTCGCGATTCATCGCTGCCGAACGGCGGCGTGTAGCGGTAACGCAGGTTCAGCGGAATGCCCTGGTTGCGCCAGATGAAAAGATCCGGTGGCAGGTTGAGGTTGACCGTGATCGGCTGCGGAGACACCCCGTTCGCATGCAGCTGCTGGGGATAGTCGAGCAGTTCGGCCAAGCGCACGGCACGATCGGTACGCACCCAGTTCGGTGCGTCGTACGGCTTGCGTGGGGCCAACGGCTTGACCTCATCGATGCTGACCTGGCTGCCACGGAACAGCGCGTTGCCCGCCGCCATCGCCGCCACCGCCTTCTGCAGGTCGTCGTCGTTGCGGCCCAGCACCAGCAGCAGTTTGCGCTGCGGGTCCTCCGGCAGCGCCATCAGTTCAACCACCGGGCCCTTCACCGGTGCATGGTTGGCGATCACCGGCGGGAACTTGCCATTGACCGCCAACACCACGGCATGACCCTGCGCCGGCAGTTGGCCGAAGCTGACCGGGAAGCGTGCCTGCCGCCACCAACCGGCCAGGCTGCCGAAATAGGAGGCCATCACTGCACCGGCGCGTTGCTGGGCCAGCGTCGGTGCGGCACCGAACACCACCGGCAGCTCCAGCCGCGCGGTGTCGCGCGGATCGAAGAAGGGCAGCGGGAAGTTGGCCAGGTCGTCCTGCATCGCCAGCGGTTGTCCGCCCAGGCGCAGCGTGCTGTTGCTGGACAGGTTCACCCACAGCGAGCTGTGGGTGGGTTCTTCGCAGATGTCGGTGTAATGGCCGACAAACTCCAGCCGCACCTGGTTGAAGTCGGCGATCAGGCGCGCATCCAACGGTAGCTTGGCCTGCACCGGGCGGCCAAGCTGGTCGTTGCTGATCGGCACTACCCCCATCAACGCGTCGTTGAGATAGACCCGCAGATGCGACAGGGTCGGCAGCAGCGACGGCGACGGCGTGAAGCTCAGGTCCAGCTCGGCTTCGCGGGCCAGGCGATCGCGGCGTACCTGGAATTCGAAGGTGGTCGCGTTGCGCACGCCCGACAGGAGCGTGTCCTGGCGACGGCCCAACTGGGCGAACGTGCTTTCGCGCTGCCAGGGCCACGCACTGCCTGCCCAGGTCTGCGGCAGTGCGGCTTCACTGCGCTGCGCAGGAACTGCTGCAGCCGCAACCGGCGTCGGCACCGCGACCTGTGCTTGCGGGGCGGCCGGCGTGGGGCTGGTGGCGGATGCCGGCACGGGGGCCGGCGCACTGTTGCCCGAGGCCACAGGCAAGGCCAGCAGAGGCAACAGCAGCCAGCGCAGAGAGGACGGAATGCTCATGGACGAAGCCCTGGATCAGCGGCTGGGTCAGCCGGGTGGGATGGAAGCGGACGTTGCGGGGCGAAACTGGCCAGCCAGCGCAGCAGGCGACGGTTCCAGTGCGCGGGGCGGTCGAGGTCGAACGGTGCGAAATCGCCCATCCGCCGGTAACCGCGCCAGCCAAGCACCAGCACGCTCCACAGGCTGCGTGGCAGGCTCTTGGGCTGGTAGCCGGCGTGCCAGTCGAGCCACGCATCTGCGCGGGCGAAGGTGCACTGGGCAAATTCCACGCGCTGGCGTTCGTTCTCGAAGGTCAGCAGCAGGCCGAGGCGGTGGCCGACGCTGCGTTGCACGCGCGCGGGGAACGCGAACTCGCGACGGCCCCGGCCCAACAGTACCTGCACCGGTTGGCCCTCAAGCAGTTGCGGGTCGTCGCCCAGCTCGATGCCGACGCCGTCGTTGGAGTAGTCCTGCATGACACCACGCAGGCGGCGACCATCGGGAACCTGCAGGGCCATCGGCAGACGCGTGGTGACGCGATGGGTGCGGCGTACCTGCTGCACTTCGGCGGCCACGGCCAGTGCCCCACCGATGATCAGCAGGTTGTACAGCACCCACAGCGAGCTGACGACCACCGTGCCACGTTCGTCGGCTGGGCCATGCATGAAACGCCAGACCGCGAAGCACAGGCCCAGCACGTTCAACAGCGCCAGCACCAGGTAAGGCCGTGCCACGCGCCAATCGAAGCGATCACCAGCCTGCGTGCCGCCCTTGTCGGTGACGTTGAACTTGCCACGCCCCGGGCTGAACAGCGCAATGGTGGTCGGCCGTGCGATGTACCAGGCCAGCACCGTCTCATACACCTCACCCCAGAAGGGGCGGCGGTACTTGCCCTGGATGCGCGCGTTGGTGAGGCTGGCGTGGGCCATGTGCGGCACCACGAACAGCAGGATCGCCAAGGCCGGCGCGTAGATGATGTAGACGTGCAGCAGCAGGAACGCCAGCGGCGCGGTGAGGAACACCAGGCGTGGAATGCCGGCGAGGAAGTGCAGCATCGCGTTCGCGTAGCAGAAGCGCTGGAACAGGCTCAGGCCCTTGCCGATCAGCGGGTTGTCGATGCGGAAGATCTGCACCATGCCGCGTGCCCAGCGGATGCGCTGGTTGACGTGCGCGCCGAGGCTGTCGGTGGCCAGGCCGGCCGCCTGCGGGATGCGCAGGTACGCCGAGTTCCAGCCGTTGCGGTGCAGGCGCAGCGCCGTGTGCGCGTCCTCGGTGACGGTCTCGGTGGCAAAGCCGCCAATGGCATCGATCGCCTCGCGACGCAGCACCGCGCAGGAGCCGCAGAAGAACGCCGCGTTCCACAGGTCATTGCCATCCTGCACCAGCCCGTAGAACAGTTCGCCCTCGTTGGGGTCGCTGCGGAACACCTGCAGGTTGCGCTCGAACGGATCGGCCGAGAAGAAGTGATGCGGCGTCTGTACCAGTGCCAGCTTCGGGTCGCGCAGGAACCAGCCACAGGAGACCTGCAGGAACGAACGCACCGGCAGATGATCGCTGTCGAAGATGGCCACCAGTTCGCCATCGATCAGGGTCAGGGCATGGTTGAGGTTGCCCGCCTTGGCGTGGCGATTGTCGGTGCGGGTGATGTAGTTCACCCCGGCGCGCTCGGCGAAGGCGCGGAACTCCTCGCGCCTGCCGTCGTCAAGAATGTGGATGCGCAGCTTGTCGGCCGGCCAGTCCAGGCCCATCGCCGCGTACACGGTGTGCCGTACCAGGGCCAGGTCTTCGTTGTAGGTGGGAATGAGCACATCCACCGTCGGCCACTGCTGGACATCGGCCGGCAGCGGCGCCGGGCGACGACGCAGCGGCCACGCCACCTGCACATAGCCCAGCATCAGCACCAGCCACGAGTAGGTTTCCGCGGCCAGCAGCACCAGTCCGCAGATCAGGTCGAAGGTGCTGTTCCAGTTCAACGTGGCCGTGTAGCGCCACCACAGGTAGCGGCAGGACACCGTCATCGACAGCACCACCAGTACCAGGGTGGCGTAGCGCCCCTGCATGCGCCGCACCAGCAGGGCGATGACCCACAGCAGTAGTACGAACACGAACTGCGCGAAGTAGGTGAACGGTTGGGTGATGCACAACACGGCCAGGCCCAGCGTGGCCAGACCGATCAGGAAGGTCAGCAGATTGCGCGTGCGCGGCGACAACGCCTGCAGGCGCTGGCTGGCCCAGGCCATGATGCGGCTGTTCCAGACCTCGTTGGGCGCATCGCGCATCGCACGCACGTAGCGCAGGTGACCACGCCCGGCAGCACCGCGCAGTTCGGCGATGCGTTGCCGGCGCGCGCGGGCCAGTCGTTGCCTGCGCTGCGATGGACGCGGCACCAGGCGCACGATCGACAGCCACACGGCCTGGATCAGCAACCGCAGCGGGTCTCCCGGGCGCCAGCGACGGTCGCCCTGCAACTGCGGGAACGCACCGCGCAGGCGCGGTGCCAGTGCCTGCCACGCCGGAGCTTCCAGGCGCAGGAACGCCCAGCCGATGGCCTGCAGCAGCCACAGCACCAGGCAGGTCGCCCACGGCGCATGGACCCGATCACGCAGGCGGCTCCAATGCAGGTAGTAGACCCGCGCGCTCATCCGTGCGCACCCTCCGCCTGCCGCCGGGCAGCCTCGGCCAGGCACCACAACGCGAGACCATCGATATCCGCCGCGGCCAGCGAATCGGCCGCATGACGGCCCAGCGGCTGCTTGCTGGCCAACGCCGCCGGCACCCGCGCATCCTCGTGCAGCGGTTGCGGCAGCAGGCGCGCAGCATGCGAGTGCAGCCACAACTGCATCAGGTCGCGCTGTACCGGTACGGCGGGATCGTAGCGATTGGCCAGAACACGGCGTGCGTCGGCATTCTGCCGTTGCAGCACCACATGGCTGGTCGGATCGACACAGGCCAGGCGCAACGGCAGAGTGCAGGCGGCGTGCTGGTTGATCGCAGCCACGTGCGCCGGCAGCCGCTGTGGCAGGTCGAACAGCAGCCAGTCGAACTGCGAGGACAGCAGCGGCATGCGCTCGGCCCAGGTTGCCGGGGCAGCCTGCAGCCACTGCTCGACCCGCAGTGCCTCGCCGAGATCGACGCGACCGTAGGGAAGCACGGCCAGGCCGGGCGCGCAGGCGAAGGCCGACGCGCGCCAGTCGCCCCCATCAAGCTGGGCGCGTGCCCAGCCGCCTGCCTCCTTGGCTGGCAGGCCCAGGTGCAGGCCCAGCATCTGGTCCGGGCTGCATTCGACCAGCAGCACGCGCTGGCCCTGCACATGCAGGGCCTGGCCCAGCGCCGCCAGCACAGTGGTCACGCCGGTGCCACCATGCACGCCCTGCAGGGACAGCACCGTACTCATGGCTGCTGCTCCAGTTCGGCCAGCAACGGCCAGCGTGCCAACGCCTGCGCGCGCTCGTTCTGCGCCGAGAAGTCCACATAGGGCATCTCCGGCATGTTCAGGCTGCGCCGCAGCAGGTCGATGTCGTCTTCCTCGACCGACAGCGTGGTGGGCACCGCGAGGATGTCGGCGGCCATCAGCGTTTGTCCTCGGGGTAAGGGCTCCAGGTCTGGCTGCCCTGCAGCTGCAGCCATGGCTTGCCGTCGTAGTCGATGACCTTGGCACCCTCGTTCTCGGACACCGACGGCGTCTGTGGCAGCCCCTTGAGCAGGCTGTTCCAGTCGCGGTCGGCCGGCGGCGACTGTGCGTTGAGCGCGTACACCCGTGCCACCAGCTCGGAGATGGCCAGGTAGCTGCTCGGCTCGGGGACATGCCGCGGGCCACCGGCGGCAGGCGCGCCCATGCCCACCAGCTTCACCCCCACCGGCACATGGGTGATCGACGGGCTGGGAATTTCGCGCATGCCCGGGATCTGCATGCGATCGCCATGCAGGGCAGCGCCGTGTTCGGGCACCACCACGATCATCGCCCGTCGTCCGCTCTTCTCCACCGCATCGACGAAACCGGCCATGTCGCCCAGTACCATCTGCGCACGCGCCTTGTAGTCGGCAGCGTTGGCACGGCCATCGGCGCCGACGATGCGGTTGCCGTCGTGCAGCGAGATGGTGTTGTAGAAAAGCGCCACCTGCTGGGTGGACTCGGCCTGGCGTTGCTTGAACCAGCTGTTCAGCACGTCGCCATCGCGACGCAACGGTGATTTGTCGAACGCCACCAGCGCGCGCGGCAGCGGATTGATGTCCATCGGCTTGGCCTGCAGGCCGCCGTACTTGGACAGCTCACCGATGAAATCGTCGAAGTGGCCGTCGTGATTCATGGCCAGCTCGCTCTGGAAGCCGAGGCGCTGCAGGTTGGAGAACAGCTGGCATTCGGCCGGCACCGGATCGAACAACGCGGTATGCGAGGTCTGCCCGCAGCTGGCGCGCAGCAGGCGGATCGCCGCGGGTCCGCTGTAGGCGGTTGCCGAATTGAAGTCGTCGAACACCACGTCCATGCGGTCGAGCAGGTTGTTCTGCCGCAGCCCCACTTCGTCCAGGTCACTCCAGGCCAGCGAACAGATGTTGAGGATGATGACGTCGAACGGCGCGCCGCTGGCCGGCGCCGGGAACGCCGTCTTCAGGCTCGACTGCTGCTGGTAGAAACTGGCCAGCCAGGCGTTGAGGTTGTCGTTGCTGGCCGGCGCCAGCTGCGCACGGCCGCCACCCGCATTGCCGGTGGCCGCCACCGCCTGGCCCGATCCCGCGACCAGCCCGGCCGGCAGCGGCAGCGCGACCACCGCCATGCCGAGCATGCCCAGCACGCTGAGGGTAGTGATGCGCAGCCACGGTTTCAGCAGGTAATAGGCCACCAGCAGCAGGGCCAGCACCGCCACCATCTGCCAGTTGATGAAGCGCTGCGCCAGTTCCAGCCAGTAGTCGGCAGAGAAATCGAGCACGCCCGGCTGCGCCAGCAATCGCTGGAACGGCGGCCACCAGGTGTCCTGGTAGTACAGCGCCACGCCCACGGGGACAGCCACCACCGTGCGCGCGATGCGCGCCCAGCGCCAACGCAACGGCACCAGCAGTGCGCCGAGGAACAGCAGGTTGGGCAGGATCTTCAGATCCAGCGCGCCCATCCAGGCCAGCACCACCTTGGACAGGAAGTACAGGTTCCAGCCACGCAGGTCGGCCCAGGCGAACGGTGATGCGGGCAATGCCTGCGGACTCATGCCGGCCTCCGCGGTGCACGCTGGCGCACGCCGGCCCGGCGCAGGTGGCGAGGCGGCAACCACCCACCGACGCGTCGGCGCAGGCCGCGCCACAGCACGCCCAGCATCGCGCCGAACGGGATCATCAGTACCGCGCAGGCGACGATCAACGTCCACAGCTGCTGGTCGGTGGTCATGCGTCGTCTCCCAGCCGCAGCGGCGTTGGTGTGGCAAATGGCGCTGCGACAACTGCGGTTACCGAGCTCGCCACTGGTTCCGCAGGCTGCGGCAGCAGTTCGGTCTCTGGATCGCTGCCGCTGGCGTTCATCGCCGCGATATCGTATTCGGCAAGCCGCTGGTAACCGTCGAACAGCTCGCGCCAGGGCAGGCGGAACAGGTTGCCCAGCGCCTGTTCGATGGCATCGCGGCGGCAACCGAACAGGAACAGGCGCACCTGTCCGCGGTATACGCAGGCCAGGTCGCCCTGGCGGCGGATGCGCAGCTGCTGCAGCGTCTGCTCGGCGCGCAGGCCAGCCACCGGCTGCAATGCCAGCACCGCACTTTCCACGGCGCTGCCGTCTTGGTCGATGCGTTCACTGGCGATCTGGCGGAAGCGTGATGCACTGACCTGGCCACTGATCGACGGTGGTCGGTGCGCACGGATCAACGGTTCCGGATCGTCCGCCAACTGGCCCTGCCAACGCTGCCGCTGCACGGTGTCGAGCAGGGTCAGCAGGCGCGGCAAAGGGGTGCGTGCAGGCACCACCAGGCTGCCACCGCACTGCAGCAACAGCCGCTCATCGGCGTAGCGCAGGCAGGGCTGCAGTTCGCGCACCACCAGCTTCAGGGCATCGCCGCGCTCACGGCGCAGGCGATGCAGCAATCGAGCCAGCGCATCGACCTGTGCGTTTTCACTGATGGCCACCACTACCGTGGCCTCGCGTGCCTGCAGTGCGGCCGGCATCAGGCCAGCCCACCCTTCGTACAGGCGCCAGGCCGACGACAACGGCGGGGCACCTTCCAGCACATCGGTCTGGGCCAGGAACAGGTCGCGGTCACTGCCGCCCTCGCCCGCCACTGACGGCGCTTCGACCTCGGGGTCGACCACGCGCTGCAGACGCTGGCCGACCTGTTCGACAGTGAAGGCACGTTGTGCGACGACGCCGTGGCTGTTGGTCCAGTAATGCAGCAACAGCTGCAGTGCACCACGGTGCGGATGCAACTGGGCGACGCCAGCGCAGCTCCGGTTCAAGGGCAACAGGCGTGGCGCGACCGTGGCCACCTCGCCATGGCACAGCAGCAACAGGACCTGAGAGGCCTGCTGCGCCCAGTGCTGCAGGCGTTGGCACCAGCGCGACAAACGCGCATCGTCCCACCCGTCCAGTGCAGCCACCGGAAACTGCACGACGCACATGCGCGTCGTGGAACCCGAAGCGCGGGGCAGATCCTCGGCAAGGCCACGCAGGGCCTGCTGCATGCCCTGATGCGAACACTGGAACATGCGCACCCGTGCAGGGCCTTGTTCGGCAGTCAGCAGGGACAGCATCGGCTCGACACCGCGCCCCAGCGTCGCCAGCACTACGTCATCCAGATCGCCCGCACCGGTCAGCGCACTGGCGCCCAGCAGATCGGCCGGCGCGCTGCCGGCGGCAACGACCCAGTACACGCCGCCACTGCGCATTTCGACGAACTCGGCCGGCATGCCGGCAATGGCAAGATGGGGCGCCGTCACGCGTTGTTCCTTCCAGCGGCCATCGGCGGATCCATTGGCAGACTTGCAGGGTGGATACTGCAGCGAAGGGAACTCATTTGATGACGCACGTCACATTCATGTGGTTGAAACCGCATGATAACGTCGATCCTGCCGCTTGCGGCATCAAGACACGGTCAATTGCAGCCAGGCGCGAGGGCCAGCAAGCACCGCGCGCAGGCAGCCACATCCCGCTGGCCACAGCGCGGCCCCGGACCGGACTCGATCAGGCCTGGCCCGGGTCCGGCAGCTCGAACACCTGCCGCAGGTAGGACAGGTAGCCCGGGTCATCGCACATGCTCTTGCCCGGCGAGTCGCTGAGCTTGGCCACCGGCTGGCCATTGCAGCGGACCATCTTGATGACGATGTTGAGCGGGGTCGGCCCCAGATCGTTGGTCAGATGGGTACCCACGCCGAACGCCACCTGGCAGCGGCCGCGGAAGTAGTCGTACAGGCGCATCACCTTGGTGATGTCGAGTCCATCGCTGAACACCAGCACCTTGCTGCGCGGATCGACGCGGCGCTGCTGGAAGTGGGCCAGCATGCGGTCGCCCCAGTCGAACGGGTCGCCGGAATCATGGCGCACGCCGTCGAACAGCTTGCAGAAATACATGTCGAAGTCGCGCAGGAACGCGTCCAGCCCGACCACATCGGACAGCGCGATGCCGAGGTCGCCGCGGTACTCGCGTGCCCACGATTCCAGCGCCGCTACCTGCGAATCGCGCAGGCGCGGGCCCAGCGCCTGGAACGCCTGCAGGTATTCGTGGGCCATGGTGCCGTGCGGGGTCATGCCGTACAGGCGCGCGAAGTGCACGTTGCTGGTGCCGACCAGCTGCGGGCCCAGCGCATCGCGCAGCAGCGGCAGCAGGCGCGCATGCCAGTCGCGCGAGTAGCGGCGGCGGCTGCCGTAGTCGGCGATGCGGCACTGTTCGAAGCCGGGGGTATCGCGCAGCAGTGCGGCCTTGGCCTGCAGGCGGCGCTCGCCCTCGGCGAAATCGGCCGTGGTGGTGTTGCGGAACCAGACTTCGTTGATGATCGCCAGCAACGGCACTTCGAACAGGATGGTGTGCAGCCACGGACCGGTGATGTCCAGTTCGATCTCGCCGGGCGCGGTCTTCGACGCGCGCAGCTGGATGTACTTGCGGTCCAGGTGGAACAGGCCGAGGAAGTCGGCGAAATCCGGCTTCACGAAGCGCAGGCCACGCATGTAGTCCAGCTCTTCATTGCTGAAGCGCAGGCTGCACAGGTGGTCGATCTCCTCATCGATCTGGTCGATGTAGCGGGCCAGTTCGATACCGGGGGTGCGGCATTTGAAACGGTATTGAACCTGCGCGCCGGGGTGCTGGTGCAGCACCGCCTGCATCATGGTGAACTTGTACAGGTCGGTGTCGAGCAGGGACTGGATGATAGGCATGGCTGGAATTATGCGCCTGTAGGGGTGAACCGGGGGCGCCGCCAGTAGAGCCACGCCATGCGTGGATGACCCCACCCATGCAACCGAGCATGGGCTCGGCTCTACAAAGACCTGCGCAGCAGTCTCGGCACCTGCACCAGGGCATGGGCCCAGATCGCCCCCCACACCGCCAGCCGTACCGGCAACGACCGCTGCGACGCCTCGAATTTGCTGAAGTAGCGCCACAGCCCGCGATGCTTGTGCCATTCCACGAAGAACGGGCGCGAACGGCTGGACACCCCACGCACGTGGGTCACCTTCAGGTCGTTGGCGATGGCGACCACGCCGTCGGCCTCACGCACGCGACGGCACAGGTCCAGGTCTTCGGCATGCAGCCGGTAGCCGGCATCCCAGCCGCCGATGCGATCGAACAGGGTGCGCGGCATCAGCAGCAGCGCACCGGACAATGCCGGCACCTGCTGCAACGGCTGCGCCGGGTCGCGGGCAATGGCCAGCCGCGCGCCGCGCCCTGGCGAGCGCAGCATGGCAAGGAAGTCAGGATCGCGACGCCGTACCGCGTCATCGGCCTGGCCGTGTTCGTCCTCCTGCTCCACGCCCAGCAGGCTGTCGCCCACCGCATTGGCACGGTCACGCAGTGCGGCGAGGGTATCGACTTCAACCATCAGGTCGGGATTGATGAAGGCCAGCCACGGGCTGCGTGAATCGGCAACGCCCTGGTTGTTGGCCGCGGCGAAACCGGGATTGTCCGGATTGGCGATGAAGCGTACGCGCGGATCGTGGCTGGCATGGCGCTGGATGACCTCAAGGGTGTCATCCAGCGAGCCGTTGTCGATCACCCGGATCTCGGCCACGTCCTGCGCCTGGCGCAGTCGCGACAGGCAGGCATCGATGGTGCTGCCGCTCTGGTAGGTGACGACGATGGCGGCAATGGCGGCATTCAAACAGGCGGCTCCAGCGGTGATGGCGAGACGAACAGGTCGCCCTGCCCGCGCGGCATTATCGCCTGCTGCAGGTTGTGCTGCAGGTCCTGGCGCAACGTATGCAGCGGGTCGTGCATCAGGAAGTCAGCCAGCCGCGGCACCCAGCCCGGCCAGCGCGCGGCCAGTGCCTCCAGATCGCCGTCGCGGCTGGGCGCTTCACTGGCACGGCTGACGAAGGCGTTTTCGCACAACACGTTGCGCCAGCCGAGACCGGCCATGCGCAGGCTCAGATCGACCAGCGCCGCGTTCCAGCCCAGGTAGCTTTCTGCATCCAGGCCGCCGGCACGCCGCCGCGCATTGGCGCGCACCAGCACCGCATGGGTGACTGCCGAGGGGAGTTCGGGATGCAGGGTCGGCAGTGCGGCGCAGACGTGGGCCAGCAGCGCCGGGTCGTCCGGTTCGGGGTTGAGTTCACCCAGCCGTGGCCAGGCAGCGGTCTCGCCCACGTTGCACCACGGCGTGGCGGTAGCGATGGCGGCGTCACGCGCAAACGTGGCCTGCAACTGCTGCAGCCATCCCGGTGCAGGCACGCTGTCCGGGGCCAGCACCGCGACGTCCAGGCCATCGCAGGCACGCAGCATTTCGTCCAGGTGGGCAACCTCGCCGAGGGGTCTGGCGCGGCGGGTGTATTCGGCCTGCAGCGGGGTATGTGCCAGCCAGTGTTCGACCACTGCCTGTGCACGTGGCCCGGCCTGCGCGTCATCGCCCAGCCAGATCGATGTACCCGCTGCGGTACCGGCATCAAGCGCGGCCAGGCAGCGGTCAAGTACCGCGTCGTCCACGCCCAGCGGCAACAACACGATCGCCCCCATCCCGCCTCCGTGGTTGTCGGTGGCCACAGCGTAGCATCGGGTGGGTGTCGGCCGGGTTGCACCCGGCACCCGCAGAGGCCGCAGCAACGGCGACAGCAACAGCCGAAGCGGGTTTCCTGTGGGTCGGCCGGGTTGCACCCGGCACCTGCAGAGGCGGCAGCAACGGCAACAGCAACAGCCGAAGCGGGTTTCCTGTGGGATGGCGGGGTGGGTCCGGTGGCGGGGGACGCCGTAAATACGTCCCTGTAGGCTCGGTCGCGCCATCCATGGCGCTCACGCCCCCGCCACCGGACACACCCCGCCTTCGACAGTTTTCCGCGAACTGTCGGAACGACTCCTGGGGTCAGATCCGTTTTCCGCAGGAAAACGGATCTGACCCCAGAATTTCATTCGATATCTGAAAGAGATTCATCCACGCATGGCGTGGATCTACTGGCCACCGGCCAACTGTCGAAGGCGGGGCACTGTGGGTTTGCGGGGTGTGAGCCGCATGGATGCGGCGACCAAGCCTCCATGGACGGATTCACGGCGTCCCCGCAAACCCACAGTGCACCGCCATCCCACGGAATGCCGCTGTTGCTGTTGTTTCGGCCGTTGCTGTTGCTTCGGCAGGTGCAGGGCGCAGCCCTGCCGATAAACCCCTTACTTCAGCCGGCGACCGGAACGATCGATACGGAACCACTCGCCGCCTTCCATCGGCGTATGCCCGTCGCCATCGGGCGTGCCTCGGCGGCAGCCGTTGCAGACCTCGGCCACGCCGTCCTGGAATGGCCAGGCAAAATCGAACGTGGCCGCAATCACCTGCTCGAAGGCGGCGTTGAAGTAGCCCACGCGGTCGCCGACGCGGCCGCGGAACAGGCCTTCCTGCAGCGGATCTGCGCCGTTGTCCCAGGCGATCACCGCCTGGCTGCGGCCGCGACGGTCGACGTAGTGGAAGCCGTCGGCGGTCTGTACCAGCGCCAGGCCATCGCCGTCGTAGGGAAGATCCTGCAGGGTGTCCGCGCTGATCTGCGGCTTGTGATCGACGACCTCGCAGCCGGGCAGCATCCACAACCCGTGTTCTTCGGTCATGACCTTGCAGGCCGGGCCCTGCGCCGACGCCCAGGTGCTGGCCAGCACGCCCAGCAGGGCCAGCCAGCGCGCACGGCGGAGGCTGGCCAGGGCAGGGCGTGCCGGCCGTGCCATCACTTGCTGTCAGCCTTGCGCTCGAAGGTGGCCGGTGCCGGCAGTTCCACCGGTACGCCCTTGTCGTCGCAGGTGCCGGCCTTGCACAGGCGATCGCGCAGGGCCGGGGTGGCCTGCACGATCATGTGGTAGATCGCGTTCTGTTCCAGGGTGCCGCGGATCGCCTTGCTGCCCGGGCCGCGTGCCCAGATGCCGACGTCTTCGCCACCATGCGATTCGGACTTCATCGGGACCAGCGCTTCCTGCATGTAATCCGGATGCTCGGTATCGACATCGTGCAGGTTCGGGCGGCCAGTGGCCGGTTCGAAGCTGCTCGGGTTGTGCGGGTAACGCTTCGGGCCGGCCGGCTGCTGGTTGCTGCTGCCGGTGTGGCCCGGGCCGTTGGCGTAGCTCAGCGTGGTGTACGGCTGGCCGGTGCCGTCCAGCGCGTAATCCAGCTTGCCGGCGCCGTCTTCGCCGCCCTTGTCCTTCACCTTGCCCAGGATCGGGTTGCCACGGGCCGGGTAGCCGACGAAGTTCAGGGTGTGCGAATGGTCGGCGGTGACGATGATCAGGGTGTCGTCGGCCGAGGTCAGCTCGTTGGCCACGCGCACGGCATCGGACAGGGCCACGGTTTCGGTCAGTGCACGGTAGGCGTTGCCGCTGTGGTTGGCGTGGTCGATGCGCGCGCCTTCGATCATCAGCACGTAGCCTTCCTGGTGGCGCGACAGGTTCTTGATCGCTGCAGCGGTCAGCTCGGCCAGGCTCGGCTCACCGGCCGGGTCCTGCGGGCGTTCGTACTCGTAGCGCATGTGGTCCGGCTCGAACAGGCCGAGGATTGCCGGTGCGTTGGCGGCGGCCTGCAGCTGCTTGCTGTTCCACACATAGGCGCCCTGCGGATGCGCCTGCTGCCATTCCTGCACCAGGCTGCGGCCGTCCAGGCGCTGGCCGACCTTGTCGTCGTACTCGGGGTCGCGCTCTTCCACGGTGGTGAACTCACCACGACCGCCACCAAGGGCGACCAGCGGGCCACGGCCGTAACGCGAGGTCGACAGCAGCTGCTGGGCGATGTCCTTGCAGCCGGCGGCCTTGGCCGCTTCGGTCAGGTCGGTGTCGTTTTCCCAGTTGCGCTCGGGCGAGTGCGCATAGGTCGCGGCCGGGGTGGCATGGGTCAGGCGTGCGGTGGACACCACGCCGGTGGCCAGGCCGGCGCTGTCGGCCAGCTGCAGCCAGGTCAGCAGGCCCTTGGACAGGCTGTCGGCGCAGTCGGTGCGGCTGCCGGCACTGACACCGATCGCACCCATGTGGGTCTTCACGCCGGTGGTGATGGCGGTCATGGTGCCGGCCGAATCCGGCGTCTGCGAATCGGTGTTGTAGGTCTTGCTGAACGCGGTAGCCGGGAAGCGCTCCCACGACAACAGGTTCTCTTCGCCCGAGCCGCCCTTCTGCTGGCCTTCGTAGATACGCGAGGCAGCCACGGTGGTCAGGCTCATGCCGTCACCCAGGAACAGGATGACGTTTTTGGCCTTGCCGGCCATCGCACCATTGGCGGCCGCTTGGGCGGCACCGCTGCGGTACCACCACTGCGGGGTTTCACCGGCAGGATGGGCGACGGGGGCGACGCTGACCTTCAGGCCGGCCGGGGCGGACGCGGGGGCGGTGCTGGCGCAGGCGCCGAGCAGCAGGGTCGTGGCGCAGGCGGCCAACAGGGAGACGGAACGACGCATGGACGCTGGGATCTCACAAAGTGTAACGGGACGTTCATTATGCCCGGCCTCGCAAGGCACGCCGATGACACACTGATTTGCCATGTGGGCGGTCGTTCTGCGGCCCGCCTTGGGCTATCGTGCCAGCATCCCTTCCTACCCCCTTGGATTGCCTATGAAGCTGGTCTCTGCCTGGCTGCGGATTCCATTCTGGCAGCGCGTGGTCGGTGGCTTCGTGCTCGGTGCGTTGGCCGGCTGGGCGCTTGGCCCGGCCGCTGAAACCTGGTTCGGCCCGCTCGGCGAGCTGTACGTCACCCTGATCAAGATGATCGCGGTGCCGCTGGTGTTCTTCGCGGTCATCAACGCGATCTCTTCGCTGCACGGCCAGAAATCGGTGGCCGCGCTCAGCGGGCGCACGTTCCTGTGGTTCGTGATCACCGCCGCGCTCGCGGTATGCGTGGGCCTGGGCGTGGGTACGGTGCTGCAGCCCGGCGCCGGTGGCCTGCAGCTGTCGATGGCCAGCAACTATGTGCCGCGCGAAGTGCCCAGCGTGGTGCAGGTGCTGCTGGATGTGGTGCCGTCCAACGTGTTCTACGCGCTGTCGGGAATCGGCACCAAGGTCAACGCCGCCGGTGAAACCGTGTTGGCCGCAGGCCGTGGTTCGATCCTGCCGGTGATCTTCTTCGCTGGCCTGGTCGGCTTTGCCATCGTCAAGCTCGGCGAGAAGGTGACCGAAGCACGCAAGCTGGTCGGGCAGATGAGCGACATCATGATCCAGGTGACCCGCTTCGTGCTGGAAGTCACCCCGATCGGCACCTTCGGCCTGATCGCCGGCCTGGTCGGCAGCTATGGTTTCGAGAAGCTGCTGCCGCTGGGCCACTTCGTGCTGGCGCTGTACGTGGCCTGCGCGCTGCACATCGTGGTGGTGTACAGCGCGCTGCTGCTGGCGCATGGCCTGAACCCGCTGAAGTTCTTCCGCGGCGCGGCGCCGGGCATGCAGGTGGCGTTCGTCAGCTCCTCCAGCTTCGCGGCGATGCCGGTCGCGCTGCGTTCGATCACCCACAACCTGGGCGTGAACAAGGATTACGGTTCGTTCGCGGTGCCGCTGGGCGCGAGCATCAAGATGGACGGCTGCGGTGCGATCTATCCGGCGCTGTGCGCGGTGTTCATCGCCCAGTACAGCGGTGTGCCGCTGACGCCGGAGCAGTACGTGGTGGTGCTGATCGCTTCGGTGCTGGGCAGCTTCGGTACCGCCGGCGTGCCGGGTACGGCGGTGATCCTGGCGACGGTGGTGCTGAGTGCGGCCAACCTGCCGCTGGAAACCATCGGCTATCTGTATGCGATCGACCGCATCCTGGACATGATGCGCACGATGACCAATGTGACGGGCCAGATGCTGGTTCCGGTGATCGTGGCCAAGGAAACGGGCCTGCTCGACCAGGCGGTGTATGACAACCCGTCGACCAACGTCGGCATCGATGATCCCGACCCGAGCCCGCCGCGCGCCTGAAGCGGCACTGCATCGGGCTGTATCAGTACCTGTAACACGGCTGATACAGCCCCGATGGCGCCTTGCGCAGTGGTGTTTCCTGCGCGTTAAGGCCAACGAAATCCGAACGAAGTTGTAACACTGCGGCGTCATGCCGTCATGCTGTTGCCGGTCAAACCCCTGCTGCGACAGCCTCCCGGAGTTGGCACGAAAGCTGCTCACTCCCTGCGCATAGGCAACGGGAGAGCGGCATGGACGGCAGCACCACCCTTTTCACTGTTTCGGGCCGGCAGCTGGCGCTGCTGCTGATGCTGGTCGTTCCGCTGGCGGCTGCGGCCTCGGGTGCCCGCCAGGGGGTGAAGGCGCAGCCTGGCGAAATCGTCCTGCTGCGCGATGTCGCCACGCGCCCGGCCTACCGCATGGCGCCGCCCGGGGTGGCGTTGATCGCCGATCCGAAACCGCAGCATGAGATCGCTGCCGCACTCGGCAGCAGTGGCGCCGCCAGCGGCATGGATGAACTCAGCGAGGACGACTACGCCGGCCTCGGCGCTGGCCAGTCCGGCAACGTGCACGCGCACGGCGTCACCACGGTCGAGCGGGTGACCCAGCAGGCGCTGGGCGGAACCCTTGGCCGCTCGGGTGAGGGAATGATGAGTGGCAGCAGCCTCAGCGGTGCGATGAGCGGCCCGCTGGGGGCCGTCGGCAATACCACACGCGGCATTGGCGATACGGTGCGCGGCGCACTGTCGCAGTTCCCGCTGGGCGCACCAGCGCAGGCGGGTGGCAAGTGAAGCGCGCAGTGCTGCTTGCGGCCTGGCTGGCAGTGCCGGCCGTAGCCCTGGCCGACGACTACAGCGGCATGCTGGCCTACCTCGATGTGACCCGCATCGACGGCCGCGCACTGGCGGGTGCCAGCGGCGCCATCGCCATCAACCAGGCGGCCGGCGATCTCAACCTCCAGGCCAACCTGCATGGCATGGCCAGCGGTGACCGCGCCGACGTGGCCATCGCCGCACGGCAGCAGCACAGCAACGATGTGGTGCTGTCGGCACCACTGGAAGCCAGCGCGCACATCGCCGGACAGGCACTGGCAGGGGCCAGTGGCATTGCATCGATCAACCAGGCCAGCGGCATCGCCAACACGACGCTCAATGTCGTCAGCGCGACGCTGGCCCGGCAAGGAATACGCGAATCCGATGACACGGCGTTGGCCGCCTCGGACATCGCGTCAGCAGGGGGGCAGGGCGACACCGGTGACGGTGTTGCGGCGGGTATCCGCAGTGTCGGCGTTTCCTCGACGGCACTGCGGGGCTTCGACGGTGTCCTGCAACTCAATCAGATCGCGGGAGCGCGAAACGATACGGCCAATGTTCTGGGCCTGGTCGTGCAGGGCAACCCGTGAGTACCACCCACCCGAACCAATCACCTGATGAGAGAGAGGGCACCATGAAAGCGACTGTCAAAAAGACCGTACTCGCCATGGCAATTGCCACTGCCTCGACCGCTGCTGCGGCCAATGGCTGGGACAACCAGAACGCCAATGCGAACATCAACCACAACCACGTCGTGACCGAAACCCGCAACGACACGCACAACCACACCGACAACGAAGTCCGCAACTGGACCCGCACCAACACCACGGTACGCAACAACACCGACACCTCGAACGTGACCCGCAATCGCACGGTGAACGTCAACGAGCAGGTGCAGAAGAACAGCAACATCCAGGCCGACGAGCGCAAGGAAAAGAACAACCACGGCGTCGACGTGAACCTGGAGAAGGACCTGCGGCTGAGCTCGGACATCAACTTCTCCGGCGACCCGACCATCAGCGGTGACATCGACCTGGACTCGGCCGCCATCGCCGTGATCGACAACCGCCAGTCGATCAGCAACAACGTCACCGGCAACAGCCTGGTCACCAACAGCGCTTCGATCGCCGATGATGTCGGCGCCGGTGCCTCCGGCAACCTCGGCTTCAACGTGGTGGCTGGCGACAACAATGCGCAGGACAACGCTGCGTCGCTGTCGGCGGCGGATGCCTCCTTCAGCTTCGGCATGGCCGACGCCGAGGTGTTCGTCAACCAGGCCGGCTTCGGCAACACCACCATGAACTCCGGCGTCACCAACGCCGCTGGCCTCGGTGGCAATGCCTTCGGCGGTGCATCGGGCAACATCGGTGTGAACATCGCCTCGGGCAACAACAACGAGCAGAAGAACGCGCTCGCTGCCTCGGTAGCCACCAGTGCGATGGCGCAGTCGAGCATCAGCTCCAACCAGGTGTCCACCGGCAACACCGTGTCCAACGCCGGCTTCGTGCAGTCCTACACCGATACGGTGCAGGTCGGCCTGAGCGGTCGCGTCGCTGGCGGTACCCTGGCCGTGGGCGCCGGTACCTATCGCGGCACCGGCAATGCCTACCAGATGGCCAACTACTACCTCGATACGTGGAGTGGCGATCTGCCGCATCCGGGTGGCAATGCGACCGGGCACATCGATCTGGACAACGAGATCCAGAACGCAACGATGAACCCGAACCGGCCGGGCGTGGGTGGCCTGGGCTTCGATACGCGTGAAAGCGGCACCAGCCAGTTCGTCGAGCTGGGCGTGGCCGACCTGTATGCCAGCCTCAGTGGCACGGTCAGCACCACCCGCTGGGTGAACGTCAATGCGACCAACACCTCGGCACTGTCCGGCAGCGCGTTCTCCGGCGCGTCCGGCAACATCGGCGTGAACGTGGCATCGGGTACCGGCAATCTGCAGGCCAACAGCCTGGCATTGGCCGTGGCACAGCCGAGCACCGGCGGTGGGACCGGCGGCGGCGAATGATCCACGGTGTGACCGCTTTCGCAGCGAACCTGCGTTGAGCGCAACAAGCCCGGCCATCCGCCAATGGCCGGGTTCCCCCGGGAGCCCCTGTCCCTCCTCCCCCTTGGGGCAGGGGCTCCTTCCTTCTCGTGGAGAACAGCATGGCCGGTCATCGCTGGTGGTTGCGTTTGCTGCCCTGCCTGCTGTTGCTGACCAGCGCATGTGGCTGGGCGGGCGAGGTGGTGTTCAGCGGGGTGCTGCCCAATGGCGCGCTGCTGCAGCAGAAGGTGGAAAGCATGCAGGAGCGGCGGTATCGCAACCTGGTGCGGCAGCACACCGACTACAGCTGCGGGGCGGCCGCTCTGGCCACCATCCTGCGTTATGCCTACCACCTGGACACCACCGAGGCGACGGTGATCGAGGGAATGATGGGGGTATCCGATCCACAGCTGGTCAAGGAACGCGGTTTCTCGCTGTTGGACATCAAGCGCTATGTTGAATCGCTGGGCATGCGTGGACGCGGCTATCGCATCGATGAATCGCGGCTGCGCACGTTGCGGGTTCCTGGACTGGTGCTGATGGATGTACGCGGCTTCCGGCATTTCGTCGTGCTCAAGCAGGTGCGCGACGGCGTGGTGGAAGTAGCCGATCCGATCCTGGGCAACCGCAGCCTGTCGCTGGCCGAGTTCAGTGCCGCCTGGCCGTCACGCGCCGTTTTCGTCGTGATCGGCAGCGACTTCGATCGCAACACGGTGCTGCTGCAACCCAGCGAACGGCCCAGTGCCCGCGCGTTGTATGCGCGGCAGGGACCGATCACCGATGCCGAACTGGTCGACTTCGGCTTCAGCCACGCCGACCTGTTCTGAAGGAGGCACGATCATGCAATGCCAACGTGTGTTACTCGCCCTGCTGCTGATGCTGCCTTTGTCGCCGTTGATGGCGGCAGACGGCGCACCGGGGCGGGGCCTGAAGGAAATTCCCGATCCCGAACTGAACCTGATGCGTGGCCGCTACACCGTCGGTGGCAACAACGTGGCCTGGTTCGGGGTGACGATGATTTCGCAGTGGCAGGGACCCAACGGTGCGGTGGTGCAGGGCGCGCTGACCCTGGGCATGGATTTCCGCAATGGCGGAACACCGAAGCTGAGTTTCCAGCCCAGCGTCCACGTCACCGCCGCTGACGCACCGTTGCCGACGACGGCGGGGCGCAGCATCGACAGTACCGGTCTGGCCAATGCCAGCGGACTGGTGCAGAGCGTGCAGGTGGCCGGCGATGGCAACACCGCGCGCAACGTGACCACGCTGACCGTGCGTGACGGTGCGGTGCCGACAGCAATGAGCGACGACGGCAGCCGCATGGTGCAGGCACAGCAGGGGGGCGCTACCGCCACGGCCATGCTCGATGGCAACCAGGCGCGCCTGCTGCTGCAGGTCGATGGACAGAGCCTGGTACAGCAGTGGATCCGCAATGGCAGCGTGGGGCAGGGCATTGCCCTGGCCGGCGATGGACAAACCGCCAGCAACCGGCTGCAGCTGGAGCTGGTACGCAATACCGCGGCCAACAACCTGCCCTTGAGCCAGAACGTGGCCCAGGCGATCGGGATGAACCGCGGCATGGGCCCAGGCCAGTAACACGGCCTGGTCGGGGGGAATCGACGTACAACGCAGGTCACCGACATGCACACTCTCTACCGGCTTACTCCGCTGGCGCTGGCGGCGCTGGCGGTCACTGCCTTCGCCCAGCAGCCCGCGCCCAGTGACGGCGCCGACATGCAGGCATTGATCGCGCAACTGGAACAGCTCAAGGCCAATTACGCACAGGAGGTACGCCGCCTGCGCGAACTGGACATGCAGGTGCAGGCGATGCAGGCGCGGCTGAGCGGCCGCGCAGGACCCGCTGCGACCCCCGCTGCACCGTTGGCGTCCGCTGCGGCATCTGCGGTTCCACCCAGCAGCGAAGGCTATGCCAGCAGCGCCGCCGAGGCACAGCAGGCCAAGCAAGAGGCACGGCGCAGCGTGGACGACGTCAAGCAGCAGCAGGCGGCGTTGTTCTCGCGCCGGTTCACCATCGAGAACGGCCTCACCTATGCGCGCTACGACCGCAAGCAGCTCACGCTCAACGGCTTCCTCGCCCTGGATGCGATCTTCCTCGGCAACATCGCGATCGAGAACGTCGAATCCGATTCGTTGACCTACAACCTGGCCGCGCGCTGGGGCGTCAGCCCCAACCTGACCTTGAACATGGACGTACCGTACCTGGCACGGCGCACGGTCTACCAGAAGGGCGGTGCCGGCGGCGCCGCGGCGGCGATCGCGCAGGAAGAAACCAACGGCAGTGGCATCGGCGATGTCAGCCTGAGTGCCAATTACCGGCTGTTCGCCGAACGCGGCTGGCGCCCGGAGACGGTGCTGACCGGTGGTGTTACCGCGCCGACCGGACGCGCACCCTACGGCCTGGACTGGAAAGTGATCGAGCGCGACGACGATGATTACATCCGCTTCGCGGTGCCGCAGGAACAGCCGACCGGCAACGGTGTGTGGCAGGCCAACCTGGGCGTATCGATGGTGAAGACCGCCGATCCGGCCATCCTGTTCGCCAACGCCGGCTACATCCATTCCTTCCCGCGCGGCTTCAGCGATATCGACAGCAACCCGGATACGGTCAACCCCGGTGACGTGAAGCTGGGTGGTTCGGTGTACTTCGGTGCCGGCGTGGCCTTCGCGTTCAACGAGCGCACCAGCCTGAGCATTTCCTTCAGCGACAAGATCAGCACGCGCGCCTCGACCCGGTTCAAGGGCGGTGAATGGGTGAAGGTGATCGGCAGCGATGCCAATGCGGCCTCGCTCAATCTCGGCGTGACCTACGCGTTGAACCAGCACACCACGCTGGTGACGATGCTGGGCATCGGCCTGACCCCGGATGCGCCGGACTTCACGCTGGCCTTCAAGGTGCCGTACATGTTGTAGGCGGGGCGGCCGGGCCATCCCGGCTGTTTCACGCGGCCAGCGGTCAGCGCTGCGCCGGCAGCTCAAGATGATGTTTGCGGCACAAGCGATAGACCGTCACCCGCGAGATCTGCATGTGCCGCGCGCACGCCGACACGTTGTAGCCATGCTGGCGCAGGGCCTGCAGCAGCACGTCGCGTTCCACCTGGCCACGTGCATCCTGCAGCAGCGCACGCCGTGCGGGCGCATCGGGTTCGGCCAGATCCAGGTCGGCCGCGCTGATCAGTTCGCCCTCCGCCACGATCGCCGCCCGCTGTACCCGGTTCAACAGTTCGCGCACGTTGCCCGGCCAGTCGAACCCGCGCATCGCCTGGTGCGCGCCAGGATCGAAACCACGTGCGCGGCCGGCATGACGTTGGCGGAATGCGCGCAGGAAGTGTTCGGCCAGCAGCAGGACATCGGCGCCACGTTCGCGCAGCGATGGCATCGGCAGGCGCAGCACGTTGAGGCGGTAGTAGAGATCGCGCCGGAAGCGACCCTGGGCGACGGCCTGTTCCAGTTCGACATGGGTGGCCGCCAGCACGCGCACATCCACCCGCAGTGGCTGGTTGCTGCCCACCCGTTCCAGCGTGCCCTCCTGCAGCACCCGCAGCAGGCTGGTCTGTGCATCGGCCGGCAGGTCGCCGACCTCATCGAGGAATACGGTGCCGCCATGGGCTGTTTCGAACAGGCCGATGCGACGTTGGGAAGCGCCGGTGAAAGCGCCACGCTCGTGGCCGAACAGTTCGGACTGCACCAGGTTGGCGGGAATGGCGCCGCAGTTCACCGCCAGGAAGGGTTTTCCTGCGCGCCCGGACAGCGCATGCAGCGCCTGCGCGGCCAGCTCCTTGCCGGTGCCGGTTTCGCCCGTTACCAGCACCGGCAGCTCGACCGGGGCGAATTTGTGCAGGGCAGTGCGGACGGCCAGCAGGGGGGCGCTGTTGCCGATCAGTGCGGGAAGACCGCCACCGTTGTGGGTCGCGGCAAGTGGCAGATCATCGCCATCGCACTGGCGCTGCAACGCCGACAGCAGGTCGGGAAGCTCCAGCGGCAGCGAGAACTGATCCTGGCAGGCCCGAAGCAACGCGCCCCAGGCGGGAGGAGGGCTGCCCAGCCCGGCGGGCAGCACGGCCAACCACGGCAGGTGATGGTGCTGCTCGACCCACGGCAGCAACAACTGCGCCGCCTCTGCATCCAGATGGCGAAGATCGACGACGGCGACCAGATGATCGCGGCCGCGCAGGCCAATGGCCATGGCAGGTGCAGGGCTGACACAGCGCAGTTGCCATCCTGCGGCTGCCAGCGCATTGCGCTCGGCTGCCGGTGGCTGGCCGAACCAGATCACGCAGCGCGATGGAATCTCCAGGCTTGCCGCCATGCCTCCCCCCAGCATCCGGGCAACGCGGGCGGCTGACAGGTCATCATCGGTGTGCCGCCCCACGCCGCGATGCTGCGGCCACGCGTGGGTGGCCGGTTGCGGCCCAACAGGACCGTGACATCAATGACCAACGCAGCATGCGGCGGACAGCGGCCATGCTTTCGGTCAGCCAACAAAAAAGCCGCTGCAGGGCAGCGGCTTGTCAGGTCACGCGCGGACGGCCTCGAATCAGAGGTCGACCCGGCGGGCCTGCATGAACTTGTTGCCCCAGTAGCCACTGAGCAGGGTGTCGACGCGGACGTCCTTGCCGGTGCTCGGGGCATGCAGGAAGCGGCCGTCGCCCACATAGATGCCGACGTGGTCGACCCGGCCCTTGCGGCCGAAGAACACCAGGTCGCCTGCGGCCAAGGCGGCGCGGTCGTTGATCAGTTCGGCATTGGCGTCATGCGCCATTTCACGCGAGACGCGCGGCAGCTCGATGCCCAGGGCCGAGCGGAACACATAACCGACCAGGCCGCTGCAGTCGAAGCCGCTGTCCGGATTGCTGCCACCCCAACGGTAGGGGGTGCCAAGCAGGGTCATGGCCCGGCGCAGCAGCGACTGCACCTTGCCGTTGTCGGCAGCGGTACCGACCACGACGCTGCCATTGGCGGCGCTGCTGGTGTCGTAATTGGCGAGCAGGCGGCTGAGGTCACCGGCCACCATGGCCGAGCGGTCCATCAGGGGAATGGTGTCATTGGCGGCCAGGTGCGGCAGCAGGGCGGCCAGGGTGGCGCTGGCGGCGGCATCGGCGCGGCTGCGCTGCGGAGCGGTGGCGTCGGCCTTGGCGGCTGCGCGGGGGGCGGTCTCGGCGGCTGCAGCCGGGGTCGCATCGGTACGGGTGGGAGCGGACTGCGACCAGGCCGGAAGGCTGGTCAGACACAATGCCAAGCCCAGCAGAAGCGGGCGGACACTACGCGAAGAAGCGGCGGTCTGGCCTTGGCACGTCGGGTCGTTTGTCGTCACGCGTCGGTCACAAGGAAAAAAACGATGGGGCATCATGCCCTGTAAAAGCAGTAATAAGTTAAAAATTCCGTTAGTAAATCGTTAGTTGCATGGTGATGGCTGTCACAGTTTTGAACATATCGCCTGTTCATTTTAGCGAAGGACGCGTTTTGCCCCTGTGTAGTGGTCCTTCCAATAGGGGCCGCTGAGCGAATCCAGGCGGACCGTCCCGCCGGTGCTCGGGGCGTGCACGAATCGACCTTCGCCGACGTAGATCCCCACGTGACTGACATTGCCGCGGCTGCCAAAAAAGACCAGGTCGCCCGTTGCCAGGCGCTTCGGGTCGATCTTCGGGCCCTGTACCGCCGCCAGGTCGCGTGAGGTCCGCGGCAGTTTCAGGTCCAGCATTTCACGGTAGACGTAAGCGACCAGGCCGCTGCAGTCGAAGCCGGATTCGGGCGTGTTGCCGCCGTAGCGGTAGGGCGTGCCGACCAGGCTGATGGCACGCATCAGCACCGAATTGGCGGCCTCGGGGTTGTCCGGTGTGGTGCTGGGCCAGCTTGCCGCAGGCGGTGGCGGTGCGGAACGGACGGCCTTGCCGCCACCACAGGCGGTCAGCAGCAGGGGCAGGGCGAGCAGCAGGGCGGGCGCGAGGCGCCGGCGCGTGCCGGACGAAACTGGCGTGATGTGCATGTTCTCCGGATAATGCGCGACCTTGGATTGGCCGTCATGATGGCGGCGTCCCCGCCGGGCGACAACCCGCCCCAACCCGCCTGCCTCCGGCAGATCCAGACAGAGTTGCGCATGAAGATCGAAAAAGACCGCGTTGTCCGCTTCCACTACACCGTCTCCGAGGCCGGCCAGGAGCCGATCGAATCGTCCAAGGACCGCGGCGAGCCGCTGGCTATCCTGATCGGCCACGGCAACATCATCCCGGGCCTGGAAAACGCCATGATGGACAAGGAAGCCGGCGCGACCTTCGACGTCGACGTCAAGGCGGCCGATGCCTACGGCGAGCGCCGTGATGGCCTGTCCCAGCGCGTGCCGAAGAAGCACTTCGGTACCGCCAAGCTGGTCCCGGGCCAGCAGGTCGTGCTGCAGACCAACTTCGGCCCGCGTGCCGTGACCGTGCAGAAGGTCGGCATGAGCGTGGTCGACGTCGACCTGAACCACCCGATGGCCGGCAAGGACCTGCATTTCGACGTCGAGATCGTCGACGTGCGCGAAGCCGGCAAGGAAGAGCTCGAACACGGCCACGTCCACGGCGACGGCGGTCACCAGCACTGATCGCGCTGCGATCGTGATGGCAGCAACGGCCCGCTTCGGCGGGCCGTTGCGTATCTGGAACAGGACGGGGTCATCCATGGCCCGCAGGCCGGCGGCATAATGACGGACCTGCACGCCGGATGCCCCGTGAACACCGCTTCCCCTTCCCTGCAACCGGTGGCTTCCGGCGAACGCATCGCCCTGCTGGACATACTGCGTGGGTTTGCCCTGCTGGGCATCCTGCTGATGAACATCGAGGCCCTCAGCGGGCCGCTGGACCTGGCCTTCACCGGCATCGACGCGCATTGGCAGGGCATCGACTACTGGGCCGATGCCTTCGTCTATGTGTTCGTGCAGGGAAAATTCTTCACCCTGTTCTCGCTGCTGTTCGGCGCGGGCTTTGCGGTGATGGCCCAGCGTGCCGAGGCAGCGGGGCGCCCGTTCACGCCGTTCTACCTGCGCCGCAGCGCCGGGCTCCTGCTGATCGGCCTGTGCCACGCATTGCTGGTCTGGTCCGGCGACATCCTGGTGTTGTATGCCTTGGCCTCGCTGCCGTTGCTGGCCTGCCGCGAAGCACCGCGCAGCTGGCTGCCGTGGATGGGGCTGCTGGTGTATGCACTGGGTGTCGCGCTGATGCTGCTGGTCGGCGCAATGGTGTCGATGGCCACCCCGCAGGACCTGCAGAAGATGCTGGTCGATGCGCAGCAGGGCATCGACCAGCAACGTCTGGTGTATGGCCAGGGCGACTGGATGCAGGCCAACGTGCAGCGCCTGCATGAGTTCGGCGCGTCGCTGGGCGGCATGTTCATTTCCGGACCCGAAGTGCTGGGTATGTTCCTGCTGGGTGCCTGGTTCGCTGGCAGCGGCGCATTGACCGCGCCGGAGCGTTTCCCCCGGTTGTATGCCGGCCTGCGCTGGGTCGCGCTGCCTGTGGGACTGCTGGTCACCCTGGCGGGTGTGCTGTGGAAGCCCTATCTGGCGCCGGGTGTCTATGACCTGCCGACCACCTCGGCAATGGCGCTGGTGGCCGTGGGCGGCGTGCCGATGTGCCTGGGCTACCTGGCCTGGATCGTGCACTGGCGTGCGCGCATGGGCTTGCTGGCGCCGGTCGGGCGGATGGCGCTGACCCATTACCTTGGTCAGTCGGTGGTCTGTACGTTGCTGTTCTATCACTACGGGCTGGGGTGGTTCGATGCAGTGCCGCGTGCCTGGCAACTGCTGTTCGCCTTGCTGCTGTTCGCTGCGCAGGTAATCCTCAGCCATCTGTGGCTGCGCCGTTTCCGCTTCGGTCCGATGGAATGGCTGTGGCGTGCGATGACCTACCAACAGTGGCCAGCGATGCGCCGTGAGGCCGGGCAGGGGTGATCGATACACGCGGCGCGCCTATCGATCTGCGTGGCTGCGTGCATCGTCAAGCACACCACTGCATACCCTCACGTCTGGCCTGCAGTGGGCCATGGCATGCTCGCAGCAGCATGAGCGCCTGCGCCAGCCAGCTGCCTGTCGATCTTTTCTGCGGGCGCGCGCCCGTCATCGATCCTGTTCCCTGTCGACCCGAGCGATTCCGATGAACACTCCCTCTTATGACTACGATCTGATCGTCCTTGGCGGCGGTTCCGCTGGCCTGGCCGGTGCCATCCGCGCTGCGCAGCATGGCAAGCGTGTTGCCCTGCTGGAGCCGGGTGAACTGGGCGGCACCTGCGTGAATGTAGGCTGCGTGCCGAAGAAGGCGATGTGGCTTGCCGCCGATCTGGCCGAGCGCATCGGCCTGGCCAGCGCGATGGGCTTCGACGTGGAGGCGCGTCCGGCGCTGTCGTGGAAGGAACTGGTGATCCATCGCCAGGCCTACATCAGCAACATCCACACCAGTTACCACAAGCGCCTGGATGAAACCGGCGTGGTGCGCATCCCGGCCCGTGGCCATCTGCTGGATGCGCACACCGTGGCGTGCAGTGATGGCGTGCAGTACAGCGCTGCACACATCCTCATCGCAACCGGGGCGCATCCGCAGCGGCCCGACATTCCCGGCGCCGAACTGGGTCTGGTGTCCGACGATTTCTTCGACCTGCGCGCGGCACCGGCCGAGGTCGCCATCGTCGGCGGCGGCTATATCGCGGTGGAACTTGCCGGGCTGTTGCAGGCGCTGGGCAGCAAGGTGAGCCTGCTGGTGCGCGGCAGTCGCCTGCTCGAGCGCTTCGACTACGAGCTGACCGCGCAGCTGGCCGAGAACCTGCGCCAGCAGGGTGTCCGCATCCACTTCGATTACCGTCTGCGTGAGTTGAAGCGCGACGGCGAACGCGTGCGCGCGTTCGGCCATGACGGTCCGACCGACAGCATGTTCGATGCCGTGTTCTTTGCGACCGGCCGGCGCGGCAACAGCAGGGATCTCGGCCTGGAAGCGCTGGGCATCGGCATCGGCGAGCACCAGCAGGTGGAGGTGGACGAGTGGCAGACCACGGCGGTGCCGAGCGTACATGCGGTCGGTGACATCGCAGGCAAGGTCGGCCTGACGCCGGTCGCCGTGGCTGCATCGCGCCGTCTGATGGATCGTCTGTTCGGCGGTCGCCCGGACGCGAAGATGGACTATGACAACGTGGCCAGCGTGGTGTTCTCGCACCCGCCGCTGGGCGCAGTGGGCATGAGCGAGGAAGACGCACGTGCGCGCTTCGAGCAGGTGACGGTGTACCACAGCCGGTTCCGGCCGATGCTGCAGGCACTGGCCAACGGCACCCAGCGCAGCCTGTTCAAGATGGTGTGTGCCGGGCCGGAAGAACGTGTGGTCGGCGTACACCTGCTGGGCGAGGCGGCCGACGAGATCCTGCAGGGTTTCGCGGTGGCGGTGAAGATGGGTGCGACCAAGGCCCAGTTCGACGACACGGTGGCGATTCACCCGACGTCTGCTGAAGAAGTGGTGTTGATGCGCTGAGCCGACACACACGGTAGTGCCGGCCGCTGGCCGGCAACCTCAGCAGCAACAGCAAAGGCGTGCTTCCTGTGGGATGGTGGGGTGGGTCCGGTTGCGGGGGGCGCTGCAAGTACGTCCTTGTAAGCTCGGTCGCCGCATCCATGCGGCTCACGCCCCCGCAACCGGAC
>NZ_JBHZOP010000073.1:0-15887 GCF_042787595.1 Stenotrophomonas sp. YIM B13575
GTCCGGTTGCGGGGGGCGCTGCAAGTACGTCCCTGTAAGCTCGGTCGCCGCATCCATGCGGCTCACGCCCCCGCAACCGGACCCACCCCGCCTTCGACAGGTTCCCACTGCTGTTGGTAAATGCTCTTGGTGGGTGTCGACCTTGGTCGACACGTCGATCCACGTCATGCGTGGATGTTCTTCGTTCAATCGTTGAAAAATCGATTTCGATTGAGATTCATCCACGCATGGCGTGGATCTACCGGGGTTGGTTGCGCCCAAAAGAATCCCCGGCCGACCCGCATCGGCCGGGGATGATATCGCCACGCCCTTGGAGAGCGTCTCTACCGTAGCGCGTTCCTGCAGTGGTGGTGATCGCCTGTGGCGATGACAACCAAGCCGGTGGCTATCAGCCGGCCAGCGGCAGGCAGACGTCGGCGCGCAGCTGGTGCGCAGGCACCTGTTCGGGATCATCGAGGAAGTGGAAATACAGGGGCGCGTCGGCAAGCGCGTGCCCACTGTCCGGCCACCAGTCGCGCAGCAGTGCGTCACCCACCGCCTGCAGCTGCTCATAGGGGCCGACGTGGTGGACAACCGCATGCGGTCCGACCCCGAGGGCCTGCCGCCGCAGCGGCGATGACAGTGGCGGCAACCCCGTGGCAAATCCCATGCCGCAGTCGAAGCGGTGCGACCGTGCCGGTACGTCACGGTGGTCATCGATGGCGATGCCCACCAGATGCAGCAGATCGTGGGCCAGGCCCTGCGTCTGCGCCCATTCGAACAGGCGACCGAAGCTGGCGTCGAGATCACCGAAGGCACCCTGTGCGCGCAACAGCACGACCTCGAACGGCTGCAGCGCGCGCACTTCCACCTTCAACGGGGCGACGGTCTCTGCGTCCACGTCGGCCGGTGGCTGGGCCAGAACGTGCTGCCATTGCTGCCGCAGCGCTGCATCGGCACGCAGCGCGCGCGGGGTGGTATCCAGGCGCTGCCGGCAGCGCCGCGCCAGGGCCTGAGCGCTCTCGTAGCCTGCGGCCAACGCGGCGTCGGTGACGCTTGCATCAGGCTGCTGCAGCGCCTGCAGGGCGTTGAGCAGACGCAGGCGATCCAGCGTCTGCCCCGGGCTTTCACCGGTCAGCGCCCGGTACAGGCGCTGGAAGTGATAGGGCGACTGATGCGCCACTGTCGCCAGCGCGGTTACATCCGGCAGCGCCTGCTGCTCACGCAGGCAGGCCTGCAGATGGTCGATGACCCGTTCGATTCCCTGCGCTTGGCGCAGGCCTGCAAGCCGTTTCATGACCATCTCCCATCGAGGACATGGCTGCGATCGTGCCTGATCCGCCGGCCGCGCGCGTAACCGATCCTGCGCGATTTGCTGCCCTCAGGTCTCGGCCAACGCCTGCTCCAGGTCAGCGCGCAGGTCGCCGATGTGCTCGATGCCGATCGACAGGCGTACGGTGTCCTCGCTGACCCCGGCCCTGGCGAGCTCGGCGGCATCCAGCTGGCGATGGGTGGTCGACGCCGGATGGGTGGCCAGCGACTTCGCATCCCCCAGGTTCACCAGCCGGGTGAACAGCTTCAGTGCATCAAGGAAACGCGCGCCGGCAACGCGCCCGCCGGGCAGGCCGAAGGTCAGCACGCCGGAGCCGTGGCCGCCCAGATAGCGCTGTGCCGCCGTGTGTTCGGGATCTTCGGGCAACCCGGCATAGCGCACCCAGGCCACCTTCGGATGCGCGCGCAGGTACTGCGCCACGGCCAGCGCGTTGGCGTTGATCCGCTCCATGCGCAGGGCCAGGGTCTCGATGCCCTGCAGGATCAGGAAGGCGTTGAACGGTGACAACGCGGCACCGGTGTTGCGCAATGGCACCACCCGCGCACGACCGATGTACGCCGCCGCGCCGAGCGCTTCGGTATAGACCACACCGTGATAGCTCGGATCGGGCTGGTTCAAGCGGGCGAAGCGCTGCGGCTGTGCCGTCCAGTCGAAGCGGCCGGAATCGACGATCGCCCCGCCCAAGCTGGTGCCATGGCCGCCGAGGTACTTGGTGAGCGAATGCACGACGATGTCGGCGCCATGTTCGAACGGGCGCAGCAGGAACGGCGTGGCCACGGTGTTGTCAACGATCAGCGGCACGCCCGCAGCATGCGCGACCTCGGCGATCGCGGCGATGTCGGTGACGTTGCCGCGCGGGTTGCCGATCGATTCAACGAACACCGCCTTGGTGCGCTCGTCGATCAACGCGGCGAACGCAGATGGGTCGGCCGGATCGGCAAAACGCGTCTGGATGCCGTACTGCGGCAGCGTGTGCGCCAGCAGGTTGAGGCTGCCGCCATACAGCGCGCTGGCGGCGACGATGTTGTCGCCAGCCTCGGCAATGGTCTGGATTGCATAGGTGATCGCCGCCTGCCCGGAGGCCAGTGCCAACGCGCCGATGCCCCCTTCCAGTGCCGCCACGCGCTGCTCCAGCACGTCGGTGGTGGGGTTCATGATGCGCGTATAGATGTTGCCCGGCACCTTCAGGTCGAACAGGTCCGCCCCGTGCTGGGTGTCATCGAATGCGTAGGCCACGGTCTGGTAGATCGGCACCGCCACCGCGCGCGTGGTCGGGTCGGGGCGATAACCGCCGTGCACGGCCAGGGTTTCCAGTTGCCACTGCGGATCGCTCATTGCACCAGGCTCCATCCGGGGAAACGTCCACCATAGGCCACCCTTCACCCGCCACTGAGAGCCCCTGGCGATGACGCCAGTACCTGCGGTTATCAGGTTGCCCAGGATTCAGGCAGTCGTCATGGGCCGTTGCTAGGCTTCGCCGCCGGGCCCTTCGACCCGGACAAGGACGCCCTACCGATGCAGCCCTCCCCGTGGACTCCCGCCGCTGGCAACCCGACCCAGGTGCTGCTGGTCGAGGACGATCGCCGCCTGGCCGAGCTGGTCAGCGACTACCTGCGCGAACATGGATTTGCCGTGCAGCACGTGCCGCGTGGCGACCTGGCCAGCGCGGCCTGCCGCCAGCACGCGCCGGAACTGGTGGTGCTGGACCTGATGCTGCCTGGCCTCGGTGGCATCGATGTGTGCCGGCAGATCCGCAGTTTTTCCGACGTGCCGATCCTGATGCTGACCGCGTGCGAGGACGATATCGAACAGGTGCTGGGCCTGGAGTCCGGCGCCGATGACTACGTGCACAAGCCGATCGAGCCGCGCCTGCTGCTGGCACGCCTGCGCGCGCTGCTGCGCCGCCGCCATGGCAGCGGCCCTGCCGGGGTGCCGTGCCGGCTGATGCATGGCGAACTGCTGGTCGATCGCGTGCAGCGCGAGGTTCACCTGCATGGGCAACCGGTGGAACTGGGCACCACCGAATTCGAGATCCTCTGGCTGCTGGCCAGCCAGCCCGGGCAGATCCTCTCGCGCGACCAGATCCTGCAGGCGGCGCGCGGCATCGGTTTCGATGGCCTGGACCGCAGCGTGGATGTCTGCATCGGCAAGCTGCGCCGCAAGCTCGGCGACGATGCGCGCGAACCGCGCCGGATCAAGACCGTGTGGGGCCGTGGCTACCAGTTCAACCCATCGGCCTGGTCGGCGTGAAGCGCCTGTTCCTGTGGTTGTGGTTCGTTACCGGTGCCTGCCTGCTGGTGTCGGTGTTCAGCCTCAACCAGCTGCTGGACCGCATCTACACGCCCCTGCAGGAACGCGTTTTCGTCGAGCAGGTCCGCGGCCAGGTGTACGCGCTGCGCAGTGGGCTGGCCGGCCTGGACCACCCGCAGCAACAACAGCGCCTGGCGCAGTGGCAGCCACACTACGGCATAGCACTGTCGCTGCTGGATGCACCGCCGGTACTGGATGACAAAGAGCGCAGTGCCCTGCGCGGGGACGGCTTCATCGTCCGCGACCGCTACCAGCAGGTGCTGCTGCCCATCGAGGGTGCTGACGGACGCTGGCTGCAACTGCGCTTTCCCGGCGAAGTGCAGATGACGCTGTACATGACCGTCGCCGCGTACCTGTGCATCCTGCTGCTGGTCGGCGCCTGCCTCTATGCCTGGGTACGCCTGCTGTGGCGCGACCTGGAGGCGCTGCGGGGTCATGCAGACCGCATCGGTGCCGGCGACCTGCAGGCGCGTGCGCAGGTATCGCCGCGTTCGCAGATCCGCGTCATCGTCGAGCATTCCAACCGCATGGCAGCGCGCGTGGCCGAACTGGTGCAACGGCAGCGCGATCTGACCCATGCCATTTCCCACGAGCTGCGCACGCCGATCGCACGCCTGGCCTTCGGCCTCGACCTGATGCAGGACAGCAACGACCAGGCGCGGCGGGCACACCTCGCTGCCGGCCTGCATGGCGATCTGGCCGAGCTCAACCGGTTGGTCAGCGAGCTGCTGGCCTACGAGCGGCTGGAGCATCCCAACGACGCCGAGCCCATGCAGCGGATCGAAGCGAACGATTGGCTGCAGGCCTGCATGGAAGACGCGCGGCGCGATGCCGAGCGCGCGGGCCTGGTGCTGCAGGTGTGGCCCAGTGCGCTGCCACGCGTCGATGCCGAGCCGCGGCTGCTGCAGCTGGCCCTGAGCAATCTGGTCGGCAACGCGATGCGCTACGCACGCACCCGTGTGGAGGTGTCACTGGTCAGCGTGGCCGGCAAGGCCTGCCTGCGCGTGGATGACGATGGCCCCGGCATCGCCGAAGGCGATCGCGAGAAGGTGCTGCGCCCGTTCACCCGACTGGATGACAGCCGCAGCCGCGATACCGGCGGCTTCGGCCTGGGCCTGGCCATCGCCGGGCGCATCGCGGTTCGTCACCATGGCGAACTTCGCGTGGGACGCGCGACCCTCGGTGGCGCGCGCCTGGAAATGCACTGGCCAATGGCTGCCAGCTGAACGGCGCAGGCCGCGCTTACAGTTGCTTACAACTCCCGCACAACTGCGGACGGATTGGTCGCCGGCGTCCCGCCACGCTGGCGACCCAGCAGCACGCGCCGGATGCGCGCGCTGCACTTCCTCCCAATGCAGAGAGTTGCCATGTCCCACCTTCGCCGTTTCCCCACCCTGCTCGGCCTGGCCGTGCTGCCGTTGTTCGCAGCTTCCGCAGCGCATGCCAAGGATGACCAGTGGACCTTCGAGCTTGCTGCCGGTGGCGGCGTCGCCCCGCGTTACAGCGGCAGCGAGGAATTCCAGGCCGCCCCCACACTGTCCTTCGACGTGACCTCGCCGGGCGGCTGGTTTCTGGGTACCAGCGGTGCGGGTTGGGGTACGGCGATCGGCGAACACACCCGCGTGCGTGCCTACGTCGGTGGCAGCGGCAGCCGCCGCGAGAAGAACTCGATCCTCGGCGGCTCGGACTTCCTGCGTGGCATGGGCGATATCGATACCCGGCCGCTGGTCGGCCTGGCGGCTGGCTATACGCTGGGTGAGGCGGTGCTGAGTGGTTCCTGGCAGTACACGCTGAAAGACGACGACAAGGGCGACAACGGCCTTGCGACCCAGCAGATCCATCTGAACCTGGAATTGCCGTTATTCGATCTGGCCGGTGGCGTGGTCAGCGGCAGCGTCTCCACCGACTACGGCAACCGCGGCTACATGCAGACCTGGTATGGCGTCAGCCCTGACCAGGCCGCTCGCACCGGTTTCGCCCAGCACAAGCCCAAGGCTGGTCTGGTCAGCGCCGGCCTGGGCATGAAATGGAGCCATCGCGCCGGTCGCAACGGCAACTGGTACATCGCCGTGGAAGGCACCCGCCTGCTGGGCGATGCGGCAGACAGCCCGATCGTGCAGAAGGCCAACCAGTTCGGGCTGATGACCGGGTATACGCACCGGTTCTGAGGCTTGCCGGCAAGCGCCGGATGCGGCCGGTCGCTACAACCGAAACGGGGCGCTGCAATCCTGCAGCGCCCCGTTTGGCTCAGGCTCAGGCCTTGGCGAACACCAGATGGCCGCCGTCGTTGCCCACTTCGATGGTATCGCCGTTGGCGAACGCACCAGACAGGATCTTCTGCGCCAGCGGGTTCTCCAGCTGTGCCTGGATCGCACGCTTCAACGGACGCGCACCGTACACCGGATCGAAGCCGACGTTGCCGAGCAGATCGAACGCTGCATCGGACACCACCAGCTTCAGGCCACGCTCGGCCAGGCGCTTTTCCAGGCCACGCATCTGGATACGTGCGATCTGCTTGATCTGCTGCTTGTCCAGCGGATGGAACACCACGATGTCATCCAGGCGGTTGATGAATTCCGGACGGAAGTGCGCCTGCACCACGCCCATCACCGCCGCCTTCATCTGCGTGTAGGCCTCCGGCGTGTCATCGCCACTCATGTCCTGGATCTGGTGCGAGCCCAGGTTCGAAGTCATCACGATGACGGTATTGCGGAAGTCCACCGTGCGGCCCTGGCCGTCGGTCAGACGACCGTCGTCCAGTACCTGCAGCAGGATGTTGAACACATCCGGATGCGCCTTCTCCACCTCATCCAGCAGGATCAGCGAATACGGGCGACGACGCACGGCCTCGGTGAGGTAACCACCCTCCTCGTAGCCTACGTAGCCCGGGGGCGCACCGATCAGGCGGGCGACGCTGTGCTTCTCCATGAACTCGCTCATGTCGATGCGGATCATCGCGTCGGCGCTGTCGAACAGGAACTCGGCCAGCGACTTGCACAGTTCGGTCTTGCCCACGCCGGTCGGGCCCAGGAACAGGAACGAGCCACCCGGTCGATTCGGATCGGACAAGCCGGCACGCGAACGACGCACTGCGTCGGACACCACCTTGATCGCCTCTTCCTGGCCGACCACGCGGTTGTGCAGCACCTCTTCCATGCGCAGCAGCTTGTCGCGCTCGCCTTCGAGCATCTTGTTGACCGGAATGCCGGTCCAACGCGAGACGACCTCGGCGATCTCCTCGTCGGTCACGCGGTCCTGCACCAGCTTGAAGTCGTGGTTCTCCACTTCCTGGGCGGCCGCCAGCTGCTTTTCCAGCTGCGGCAGCACGCCATACTGGATCTCGCTCATGCGGGCGAAATCCTGCCGGCGCTGCGCAGACTCGAGTTCGACCTTGGCCTGCTCGACCTGTTCCTTGAGCTTGGTCGTGCCCTGCAGCGCGGCCTTCTCCGACTTCCAGACCTCGTTCAGATCGGAGAACTCGCGCTCCAGCGCATCGATATCGTTTTCCAGATCGGCCAGGCGCTGCCGCGAGGCATCGTCCTTTTCCTTCTTCAGCATCTCGCGCTGGATCTTCAACTGGATCAGGCGGCGTTCAAGCCGGTCCAGTTCCTCCGGCTTGGAGTCGATCTCCATGCGCAGGCGTGAAGCGGCTTCGTCCATCAGGTCGATGGCCTTGTCCGGCAGCTGGCGGTCGGTGATGTAGCGGTTGGACAGCGTGGCCGCAGCGACGATGGCCGGGTCGGTGATCTCCACCCCGTGGTGCACCGCGTACTTTTCCTTCAGGCCACGCAGGATCGCGATGGTGTCCTCCACCGTCGGCTCGCCCACGAACACCTTCTGGAAGCGGCGCTCCAGCGCGGCATCCTTCTCGATGTACTTGCGGTATTCGTCCAGCGTGGTCGCACCGACGCAGTGCAGTTCACCGCGTGCGAGTGCCGGCTTGAGCATGTTGCCGGCATCCATCGCGCCATCGGCCTTGCCCGCGCCGACCATGGTGTGCAGCTCATCGATGAACAGGATGATCTGCCCTTCGCTCTTGGCCAGGTCGTTGAGCACGCCCTTCAGGCGCTCCTCGAATTCGCCGCGGAACTTCGCACCGGCGATCAGCGCGCCCATGTCCAGCGACAGCACGCGCTTGCCACGCAGGCCCTCGGGCACTTCGTCGTTGATGATGCGCTGGGCCAGGCCTTCGACGATCGCGGTCTTGCCCACGCCGGGTTCGCCGATCAGCACCGGGTTGTTCTTGGTACGACGCTGCAGCACCTGGATGGTGCGGCGGATCTCCTCGTCACGGCCGATCACCGGGTCGAGCTTGCCGCTCTCGGCACGCGCGGTCAGGTCGATGGTGTACTTCTCCAGCGCCTGCCGCTGTTCTTCGGCGTTCTCCGACTGCACGTTCTCGCCGCCACGCAGCTTGTCGATGGCGGTCTGCAGGCGCGCCTTGTCGGCACCGGCAGCGCGCAGCGCCATGCCCAGCGTGCCGCCGTCTTCCAGCGCGGCCAGCACGAACCACTCGCTGGCAATGAAGGCGTCGCCCTGCTGTTGTGCCAGCTTGTCGGTGTGGTTGAGCAGGCGGTTGAGATCGTTGCCGATCGACAGGTTGCCGGCCTGGCCGGACACCTTCGGCAGCGCTTCAAGCGCCTCGTCCAGGCGCTCGCGCAGCACCGGCACGTTGACGCCGGCCTGCGCCAGCAATGGCCGCGTGCTGCCGCCCTGCTGGTCCAGCAGGGCGCTGAAGACATGTACCGGTTCAATGATGCTGTTGTCGCGGCCTACCGCCAACGACTGCGCGTCTGCCAGCGCCTGCTGGAAACGCGAGGTGAGCTTGTCCATGCGCATTGTGAAACCTCATCGGTCATCTTGGCCGGCCGCGCCGGCGATGCTGGAAAGATGCGGTTGCCCCACCCGGTTTCAAGGGTGGCTGCGACTGCATTCGAAGGCCAGTCAGCCTGCGGCCAGCATGCCGGACGGGGTGTGGTCGGCGCGTTGATCCTGCGCAAGCCATTGCGCGCTTGGCACTGGAATCCGCGCACCGCGGATGCAATACTTGCGAATCATTCTCATTTCGATCAAGCCCGCAACCCGCTTCCCATGGCTCCTCACCACGAACAACTGGGCATGCTGTACCGCGATCACCGCGCCTGGCTGCAAGGCTGGTTGAGTGGGCGCGTGGGCAATCGCGATGTGGCTGATGACCTTACCCAGGACACCTTCGCTCGCCTGCTGCAGGGACGCGACCTGGCTGCGCTGCGCGAGCCGCGCGCTTTCCTGACCACCGTGGCGCGTGGGCTGGCCGCCAACTGGTTCCGCCGCCAGGCATTGGAACGCGCGTATCTGGAGTACCTGGCGCAGTTTCCAGAGCCAGTGCTGCCCTCGTTGGAGGAACAGGCGCTGGTGCGCGAAGCACTGCAGCAGATTGATGCGATGCTGGACGGGTTGCCGGCGATGGCACGCCGGGTGTTCCTGCTGGCGCAGTTCGACGGGCTTCGCTATGAGGCCATCAGCGAAGAGCTGGGACTGTCGCTGTCCACGGTGAAGCGGCACATGAAAAGGGCACTGCTGGGCTGCCTTGCGTATGCCGGCTGAGACCGCTGCCGCACCGGCACTTCCGCCGCGCGTACTGCAGCAGGCAGCCGATTGGCTGATGCGCCTGCACGAAGATGGCAGCGTGGCGCAGCGCGCGCGGTGGCAGCGCTGGCACGATGCCGATCCCGACCATGCACGCGCGTGGCAGCGCGCGGAACATTTGCTGGCGCTGAGCGGGCAGGTTCCACCGCCATTGGCCCACAGCGCACTGCAGCGCGCCGCCTCGCCGGGCCGGCGTGCGCTATTGCGCAGTGTCGCCGCACTGGTGGTCGCCCCGCTGGGTGGGTGGCTGGCCTGGCGCCTGTACGACGAGGCCGCATGGAACGCCAGCGTGCGTACCGCCGTGGGCGAGCGCCTGCGCCACGTGCTGGACGACGGCAGCGTGCTGCAACTGGATACCGATACCGCCGTAGACATCGCCTTTGATGGTCAGCAACGCCTGTTGAGGCTGCGGCACGGGCAGGTGCAGGTGGGGACCTCGCCCGATCCGCAGCAGCCGACCCGGCCGTTCCGGGTCGCTACACCGCAGGGCATCGTGCAAGCGCTCGGCACCCGCTTCAGCGTGCGCCTGTTCGCCGAGGACGCGCTTCTGGTGGTGCAGGAGGGTGCAGTTCGCATCGATACAGGCACGCGGCATCGCCGGGTCGATGCAGGGATGCAACTGCGCTGGAACCGGCAGTCGCTGCCACAGCCGCAGCCCGCCAACCCCGGCGCGGATGCGTGGACCCACGGCATGCTGGTAGCCGACGCCTTGCCACTGCAGCAGCTGGTGCAGGAATTGGGTCGCTACCACCGCCACTGGCTGCGTGTGGATCCGGCGATCGCCGCACTGCCCGTGTCCGGTGCCTACCCGCTGGATGACCTGGACCGCAGCCTGTCCATGCTCGCAGCGACCTACGCCGTGCAGGCCCAGCGGGGGCTGTGGATCCAGCTGCGGCCGGCCGACACCCGCGGGTGACACTTTTTCCCGTTTCGGGGGGCAGAGGAAGTGAACCCTCTTATTCCGCCCCTCTTCCATGCCCATGACTTCCACCCGCCTGCGCGTGAGCGTGCTGGCCGCCGCCCTCGTCGCCACCCCGGTGTTCGCCCAGAGCGCACCTGTCGCGCCAGCAGCACCTGCCACCGCCCCGTCGCTGGGCAGCGCACTGAGCACGTTCGCCGCCGAACGCGGTGTCGCCCTGTCCTTCGATCCATCGCTGACCCGCGGCCGCCAGGCAGCGCCAGTGACGGAAGGACTCGATGTGGATGCAGGGTTTGGCGCGCTGCTGCAGGGCAGTGGGCTGCGCGCGGTACGCCGCGAGGACGGCAGCTACACCCTGCGCCGCGCCACCGTCACCCGCCAGACCCAGCCGCTGCGCGTGGGCGGCGCCGATGGCCGGGTTGCACTGCCACAGGCCCTGCCCTACGGACAGGGCATGACGATGGACGCCGATGCGCTCGAAGCGCAGGTAAAGGGCAATGGTGATATCGCCACGGCCCTGCGCAGCAACCCGGCCGTGCAGTTCAGCGATTCGAACAACAGCAGCCGCAACATGGGCGAGATCCGGCCGGACGACTTCAGCATCAACGGTGCGCCGTACTACCAGAACCTGTTCCTGCTCGATGGCGCGACCATCAACAACGACATCGACCCCGCGTTCAACTTCTCCGGCACCGGCAACCCCAACAACGCGGTGGACGTGCCCAGTGCGGCACAGGGCATCGCCGTGGATGTGGACCTTCTGGAATCGCTGACGGTGTATGACGCGAACGTTCCGGCGGCGTACGGCGGCTTCACCGGCGGCGTGGTCGATGCGCGCAGCCGCAAGGCCAGCGATGGCCTGCATGGCAAGGTGTGGATGCGCATGGCACGCTCGGCCTGGGACCAGATCATCGCCAACGACGCACAGGCTGAAAACTACGCCGATTCGGCCACCTATGCCTACCAGCCGCAGTACGACAAATACCGCGTGGGCGCGCGCCTGGAGGGCCGAACTTCGTTTGGCCTGGGCATCATCGGCACGGTCACCCGCACCCACTCGGACATTCCGCTGCGCGCCTATTCCGCCGGCCGCGACTCTGCTGGCGATGACGTCAACCAGAAGACCCAGACCCGCGAGAACACCAGTGCCAGCGTTGCCCTGGACTGGCAGAACGACGATGGCCTGACATTGGGCGCAAGCTTTTCATATGCGCCCAGCGATGACCGCTACTACATCATGAACGGCCGTGATTCCTGGTTCGACATCAAATCCGGAGGGCCTACCGCCAGCCTGCGTGCGAACTGGACCCACGGCGCCTGGACCCTGCGCAATACGGTCAACTACAGCAATGTGGAATCCTCGCGCCGCAGCGACCTGGACTACATGCGCAACTGGTCCAGTTCCGAGGAATTCAACTGGAGCCCGACCGGCATCAGCTCCGAGGGAAGCTATGGCAATGTCGACCAGAATGACCGCCGCATTGTCTACCGGGCGGTGGTGGACCGCGACATCTTCACGGTCGGGCGCAGCGAACACTCCCTGCAGTTCGGCCTGGGCGTGCAGCGCCGTGACGGCAGCTATGAGCGCCTGAATGATCATTCGGTGTATCTGTCCACGGGCGTCACCAGCAGCTGCAAGCTTTCCGACGGCACCATCGATACGTTCTCGTGCTCGCTCTCGCCGCTGCGTGCCGGTGGCGCCGGGCAGTACTTCAAGCAGCGGCAGCTTTACCACGCCGGCAGGTTCGAGGTCAGCGGCGAGGAATACGAAGCGTGGCTGCAGGACGACATCCACGTGGGCAACTGGAACATCCGCCCGGGCCTGCGCCTGGACCGCAACAACGTCTGGAGCCAGACCAACCTGTCCCCGCGCGTAGCCGTTTCCTGGGATGTGCTGGGCGACCGGCGCACGGTCATCAATGCCGGCGTGAACCGCTACTACGGCCGCAGCTTCTACAGCTACCTGCTGCGCGATGGCCGTGAACGCCTGCGCGAGACGCTGGTGCGCACCAAGGCATACACTACGTGGGCCGATGCCACCAGCACGACCAACGTGGCGACCAACCGCCTGCGCGACGTCGATTCGCCCTATAGCGATGAGTGGACCCTGGGCGTGGACCAGCGTGTGGCAGGACTGGTCTTCAACCTGAAGTACGTCAACCGTGCCACGCGCAAGGACATCCTGCGCCGCAAGGTCGACGGCCCCGATCGCACCCTCTACAACCTCAACACCTTCGAATACACCAACGAAGGCCGCAGCGATGCGGAGATCTGGACACTGTCGGTCGCTTCGCAGCGGCCCTTGGAGGTGCTGGGCACGCGCAACAGCTTCCAGCTTTCGGCTGACTACACCGACGTCAAGCGCAGCTACAACAGCTACGAAGACAGCGACGACATGTTCGAGCTGGTACGCCTGGATGGCAAGCTGATGTACCGCTACGAGCTGCCCGCCACGCAGTTCCTGCGCCCGTGGAGTGCACGCCTGAGCACCCGCACCGAAATTCCCGCTCTGGGCTTGAGCTGGAACAATTTCTTCCGCTACCGCGCCGGCTTCGAAGGCTTTTCCACCGGTGCGTCGCAGACCATCGATGGCATCACCGCACCCAACCTCACCAGCCGCAAGTACGCCGGCACCTGGACCTGGGACGCCAACCTGGAATATCGCCTTGCACTTCCACGCGACCAGGAGGCCTACGCACGCATGGAGGTGCAGAACGTGCTCAACCGCAGCAACCTGACCACCGCCAGTGGCACTGCAGCAACCACCATGTACTACGAACCCGGCCGCAGTTTCTGGCTGGAACTGGGCTATTCGTTCTAAGCCTGTGGCCCGCGCAGCTGCGTCGGGCCATTGCAGATGAAGCGTACCCGTCCCCTGCGCATGTTGCTGCCCGTCGCTGCCCTGTTGCTGGGCGGCGCGGGCGGGCCAGCGCCCGCGCGCAGCAGGCCCTGCCCCGACATGCTGCTTCCGCGGCCAGAGGGCGTGTGCCTGCGCGCCCTGTACAGCGGGCCCAGCGCAGGCTGGCCCGCACCCGACGTGGAGCCCGGGGTGCTCTGGTACGAGCTGGCGCCACTGCCGACACCGGTCGATCCTGCGGACAATCGATCAACACCTGCCAAGGTGGCGCTGGGCCGACGGCTGTTCTTCGACCCCATCCTGTCGAAGTCGCGGCAGTTGGCCTGCGCCAGCTGCCACGACCCGGACCTGGGCTGGGCCGATGGCCGCCGCGTGTCATTCGGGCAAGACCGTCAGCCCGGTCGCCGCAATGCACCGAGCGTCGCTGCCAGTGCACATGTTGCGCCGCTGTTCTGGGATGGCCGAGCCTCCACGCTGGAGCAGCAGGCCCTGCGCCCCATCGCCGATCCAGTCGAGATGGGATTCACGGCGCAGGGCGCGGTGCGCCGCCTGCGCGGTGATGCGTCCTATCGCCATGCCTTCAACGAGGTGTTCGCGCAACCACGCATTGATGCCGCCCAGCTGGGCCAGGCGATAGCTGCCTTCGAACGCAGCCTGTCGCCACGCAACAGCCGTTTCGATCGTTTCCTGCGCGGTAATGTCCATGCGCTGGAGGATGCGCAGCTTCGTGGCCTGCATCTGTTCCGCACCACTGCCGGGTGCATGAACTGCCACAACGGCCCGGCCCTGACCGACAACGGATTCCACAATCTCGGCCTGCACTTTCATGGCCGCGCCCGGCAGGATCTTGGGCGGTATGAGATCACTGGCGATCCTGCCGACAGCGGCCGTTTTCGCACCCCATCGCTGCGTGGTGTGGCCAGCACCGCGCCCTACATGCACAACGGGCTGATTCCGCGCCTGTCCGGCGTGCTGGCGTTCTACAACGCGGGCGGTGCGCGTCCGCGCCCGCCCGCAGCGTCGGCAGCCAACGCCGATCCGTTCCCGCAACCCGATCCGTTGCTGCGCCCGCGTGGGCTCAGCCGCCAGGAACTGCAGGACATCGAAGCCTTCCTGCAGTCGTTGTAGTCCTCAGCCATGCGTGATGGCTGCCCGGATCGCCCGCAGCTGCCGCTTGACCGCCCGCGCCTGCGCCGCGTCCATGCGCAGCAAGGCCTTCTGGCCGATCGAGCGCGATTGCAGCGTGGCATCGACGAAGCGGTAGCGTCCGCGCTCATCGCGCTCCACCAGCGGCGCTTGAGCCAGCTCAGGGGTGTCCAGCAGATGATCGATGACAGACACCAGGCGGTCATTGAAGTAGCCGTCGGGCCGGCCAAGATCGACGTAGGCCTGCTGGATCAGCGGATAGAAGCGCTTGTAGGCAACGGCCGCGGCCGCCGGGTCGAGCGCAGTGAAGGCCTGCACATAGGGCGCGTAGCGCGCCGCATTGGCCGCGGCGATGCGTTCGCCGCCCTCGCCCTGCTCCACCTGCAGGCTGCCCGGCAGTGGCCGAGCGGCCAGCGCGGTAGGCGGCACGCTGGCCTTGTCCAGGGTGTCGACCTGGGTAACCAGCCGCTGGATCAGGTGATCACGCAGCAGCACGGTCAACGCGCCCTCGCCCTTGAACAGTTCGCTCAATGCGCTCCAGGCAGCGGCATCGCTGTCAGCCAGCGTTGGCAGTGCCGGGTCGGCGGCGGCCTCGGCATCCAGCGGATGCCTGATCGGCGGCGGTGCGGGGTCCTGGGTAGCAGCGGGCTTCGGTGCGGCGCCTGCCGTGGTCGGCGTGGATTGCACCGGCACCGATACGCCATCTGCCAGGCCCTGCAACTGGTCGCGGAACAACCATGTGCCCGCGCCACCCACCACCACCACGCCCAGAACCCAGGGCCAGACCGCTTTTCCACTCTGCATGATGCAGTACCTCGCTTTTCACCTGCATGGACAAGGTGTGACTCCCCTCGTTCCGCTGGGTTCCCTCCCCGTTCCGCTGGCGTTGTGGTTCACGCCTGCTTTGCGCGGTACGCGCGACCCTGCTGTTCTTGTCTTGCGGAGAAGCCTCATGCAGTACGCGCTGTACTACTGGACCGGCATCCAGGGCCGTGGCGAATTCGTGCGGCTGGCGCTGGAAGATGCCGGCGCCGACTATGTCGACATGGCGCGGGTGCACGGCGACGCGGTGATGCAGCCGTTCCTCGACGGCCACAGCGAAGGTGCGCAACCGTTCGCGCCACCGTTCCTGAAGGCCGGGCGACAGGTCATCGCACAGGTCGCGGCCATTCTCGATTTCCTCGGCCCGACACTGGACCTGGTTCCGCAGGCCGCCTCACGGCGCATGCAGGCGCTGCAGTGGCAGCTGACCATCGCCGATCTGGTGGCCGAGGTGCACGACACCCACCACCCGATCGCTGCGTCGAAGTACTACGAGGACCAGAAGACCGAAGCGAAGGCGCGCGCAGCAGCGATGCGCGGGGAGCGCCTGCCGAAGTTCCTCGGCTACTTCGAGCAGGTGCTGAAGGCCAATGGCGGTCGCCACCCGCTGCGCGAACACTCCTACGTGGATTTGTCACTGTTCCAGCTGCTGAGCGGGCTGGACTACATGTTTCCGAGTCGCATGCAGGCCCTGTGGCCGACGCTGCCGCTGCTGCGCGCGTTGAAGGATCGGGTGCAACAACGGCCCAACATCGCCGCCTATCTCGCTTCGGAGCGGCGGCTTGCCTTCAACACCAACGGCATCTTCCGGCATTACCCGGAACTGGATGACGAGAAGTAGCGCCGGGCCATGCCCGGCGGCAACGCAACCCAACGCTGGGCATGGCCCGGCG
>NZ_JBHZOP010000074.1:0-4571 GCF_042787595.1 Stenotrophomonas sp. YIM B13575
GTAGAGCCGAGCCATGCTCGGCTGCGATTTGTGTCCGCCAAAAGCAGCCGAGCATGGCTCGGCTCTACCGGACTCCGCGCTCAGCTGCGCACGTAATGTACGAAGCGGAACGCGTACGCGTGGCGTTCGTCAGCCGGGTGCGGCTCGCTGCTCGCTTCCTGCCAGTCCTGCGCGTCCACCTCGGGGAAGTGGGTGTCGGCCGGCACTTCGGCATCGACCCAGGTCAGGTACAGATCGCTGGCCTGGTCCAGCAGCTGATGGAAGATCTCGCCACCGCCGATGATGCACAGTTCGCTGGCGCCCTCGCCTTGTGCAATCGCTTTCGCCTCGTCCAGCGAGGCCACCGCACGCATGCCCTCGAACGGCACCTGGCCGCTGCGGGTCAGCACCAGGTTGGTCCGCCCCGGCAGCACCCGTCCGATCGATTCGGCGGTCTTGCGCCCCATCAGGATCGGCTTGCCCAGGGTCAACGCCTTGAAGTGCTTGAAATCATCCGGCAGGTGCCAGGGCATGGCATTGCCCTGGCCGATGCCGCGATTGCGATCCAGCGCCACCACCATCGACAGCTTTATCGTACTCACACCGCCACCGGCGCCTTGATCGCCGGATGCGGATCGTAGCCGTCGATGCGGATGTCATCGAACTGGAAGCCGAACAGATCGGTCACTCCCGGGTTCAACCACAGCGTCGGCAGCGCGCGCGGTTCACGCGACAACTGCTCGCGCGCCTGCTCGAAGTGGTTCGAATACAGGTGCGCATCGCCCAGCGTATGCACGAAATCGCCCACGCCCAGGCCGGTGGCCTGCGCCACCATGTGGGTCAGCAGTGCGTAGCTGGCGATGTTGAACGGCACGCCGAGGAAGATGTCGCCACTGCGCTGGTACAGCTGGCAGCTGAGCTTGCCGTCCACCACATAGAACTGGAACAGGTTGTGGCACGGCATCAGCGCCATCTGCGAGAGCTCGCCCACGTTCCAGGCGCTGACCACCAGCCGCCGCGAATCCGGGTTGCGCTTGATCTCGTCCACCAGCCACTGCATCTGGTCGATGCTGCCGCCGTCGGCCGTGGCCCAGCTGCGCCACTGCTTGCCGTACACCGGGCCGAGGTCGCCGTTGTCGTCGGCCCACTCGTCCCAGATACGCACCTGGTTGTCCTTGAGGTAACCGATGTTGGTATCGCCCTTCAGGAACCACAGCAGCTCGTGGATGATCGAGCGCAGGTGCAGCTTCTTGGTGGTGACCAGCGGAAAGCCGTCGCTGAGGTTGAAGCGCATCTGCCAGCCGAACACGCTGCGGGTACCGGTGCCGGTGCGGTCGCTCTTCTCCGCGCCGTGTTCGAGCACGTGCGAGAGCAGGTCCAGGTAGGCCTTCATGCCTTGCCCTCCGCCACCACCAGCGGCTGCGGCTGCAGCACCGGCGCGCGGCGCGACATCACCAGCAGCACCAGGCCGAAGGCGATCAGCGGCACGCACAGGATCTGGCCCTTGGTCAGCCAGCCGAAGGCCACATAGACGCCGTTGTCGGGCATGCGCACGAACTCCACGGCGAAGCGGAAGATGCCGTACAGCAGCGCGAACAGGCCGCCGATGAGATAGCGATGGCGCGGCTTGGCCGACACCGTCCACAGCACCACGAACATCACCAGCCCTTCCAGCAGCGCTTCATACAGCTGCGAGGGGTGGCGGGCGAACGGGTTGAGCGCACCGCTGGCGAACTGCGACTGCAGGGTGGCGTGGTCGAGCTGGTTCAGCGGTGCCGGCAGGCCGGACGGGAACACCACGCCCCAGCTGCCGTCGGTGTACTTGCCCCACAGCTCGGCGCCGATGAAGTTGCCGATGCGGCCAAAGCCCAGGCCCAGCGGCACCAGCGGCGCCATGAAATCCATGGTGTCGAAGAAGTGCAGCGCGTGCTTGCGCGACCACCACCAGCAGGCGGCGATCACACCCAGCAGGCCACCGTGGAAGCTCATGCCGCCGTCCCACACCTTGAACAGCAGCAGCGGGTTGTGCAGGAAATCACCCAGCGCATAGAACAGCATGTAGCCGATGCGCCCGCCCAGCACCACGCCGAGCATGGCGTAGAACAGCAGGTCGGAGAAGCCGTTGGCATCGACCCCCGGCAGGCGCCCGTCGGCGATGCGCTTGCGCCCCAGCAGCCAGGCGGCAGTGAAGCCGAGCAGGTACATGATGCCGTACCAGTGCACCTTGATCGGTCCCAACGAAAGGGCGATGGGGTCGATGTCGTGGAAATAGATCATGAAGGGCGCCTTGCAGGGATGCCGATATTCTAGCGCCGCCCGGGAGCGGCCTCGCGGCGGCCCCGGTCACGCGATTGCCGGGCTTCAGCCCAGGATCTGCGGCGTGTCCGGCAGGCCGTCCTGATCGGACCGCGCCGAGGCCGGAAAGTGCCCTTCCAGCAGGGTGGAAACCTCATCGATGGCATCCCGCAGCGCCGCCACCGGCTGGGAGCCGCGCAGGCCCTCGCGCAGGTGGGTGCAGACCCGCTGCCATTGCTCGGGCGCGACCCGCCCCTGCAGGCCGCGGTCGGCGACGATCTCGATGGCATGGTCGGCCAGCAGCAGGTAGATCAGCACGCCGTTGTTGTGCGCGGTATCCCAGGTGCGCAGGCGGGCGAACGCATGCTCGGCCGCCTGCCGCGGGGTGACCTTGTGCCACAGCGCGTGCAGCGGCAGATCGGCCTCGACGGCGAACATCACCTGGCCGCCATGGCGCCGCTCGCCCGCGGCGATCGCCTCGGTGATCGCCTGCAGCGTGGCCGGCGGAAACGCTCGGCGTACCGATGGCGAAAACAGATGCCTGCACAGACGTTGGATCATCACCAGCCCCCCGACGCACCGCCACCGCCGGAACGGCCACCGCCGCCACCCCAGCCGCCGCCACCGCCAAATCCACCACCGCCGCCGAAGCCGCCACCGCCCCAACTGCCTCCACCCCAGCCGCCACCGCCGGCGAAGCGCCCCGGATGGCCGGACAGCATCGCCACCACCAGGCCGACCACGCCGGCCAGGCCACTGGCCAGCAGCGTGGAGGTGAACAGGAAGGCCGCAACGGCCGCACCGGCGCCGCCGAGCAGGCCGCGCAGCGGACGCGGTACGCGGGAGAACACGCCACGCAGGATGCTGCCGGCGAACACGCCGATGAACAACGCCAGGAACCACGTATCTCCGCCGCCGTCGGGCGCGCGTCCCTGCTGGCTGCTGACCGGCGCCGGCAGCGGCTCGCCGTCGATGATCTTCACCAGCATCGCCGTGGCGTCGGTGATGCCACCGGCATAGTCATTGGCGCGGAAGCGTGGCACCAGGTACTCCTGGATCACCCGGTTGGCGATCGCATCGGGAATCGCGCCCTCCAGGCCATAGCCCGGTTCGATGCGCACCCTCCGATCGTCCTTGGCCACCACCAGCAGCACGCCGTCATCCACGCCCTTGCGGCCGATCTGCCACTGGTCGAACACGCGGGTGGTGTACTGGGCGATGTCTTCCGGCTGCGTGGTCGGCACCACCAGCACCTGCATCTGGCTGCCCTTGCGTTGCTGCAGGTCCAACGCCTGCTGCACCAGCGCCTGCTTCTGCGCGGCATCCAGGGTGCCGGTGGTATCGACCACCGGCGAATCCAGCGCCGGGATCGGCGCCAGCGTCTGCGCCTGCACGGCCAACGGCAGCCACAGCAACAGGGCCAGCAGCGTGGTGGCCAGGCGCATCGGTCAGTGGCCCGGGGCCGGGGCGGGCTGCTGCTGCGGCGCGTTGCCGAAATCAACCGCCGGCGCGTTGGAGATCTGCGCTTCGTTTTCCACGGTGAAGTTCGGCTTGGGCTGGTAGCCGAAGATCTTGGCGGTGATCAGCTGCGGGAACGAGCGGATGTAGGTGTTGTAGTCCTGCACCTGCTGGATGTAGCGGCCACGGGCGACGGTGATGCGGTTCTCGGTGCCTTCCAGCTGCGCCTGCAGATCGCGGAAGTTCTGGTCGGACTTCAGCACCGGGTAGTTCTCGGTGACCACCAGCAGGCGCGACAGCGCGCTGCCCAGTTCGCCCTGGGCCTGCTGGAACTGCTTGAGCGAAGCTTCATCGTCGGCGTTGACGTTGATCTGGCCAACGCGCGAGCGGGCATTGGTGACTTCGGTCAGCACGCGCTCTTCCTGGCTGGCGAAACCCTTCACGGTCTGCACCAGGTTCGGTACCAGGTCGGCACGGCGCTTGTACTGGTTGAGCACTTCGGACCAGCTGGCCTTGACCGCTTCGTCCTTCTGCTGGATGGCGTTGTAGCCGCAGCCGGACAGCAGGGAGGCCAGCAGCAACAGGGGAATGAGGCGGGTCAGCAGGCGCATGGCCAAGGCTCCGGGTGGACTGAGCGCCGAGCATGCCATGGTCGGTGTTAACGGACGTGTGGAGAGTGTCGGCCATCGTCGGCCATCGGGCGCCGCCCCCTCCGCGGTGGATCGTGGCTGGCTATCGGGTGGTGGCCGGGAGGGTGGGTTGGCTGGGGGCCGCTGCAAGTACGTCCATGTAAGCTCGGTCGCCGCATCCATGCGGCTCACGCCCCCAGCCAACCCACC
>NZ_JBHZOP010000075.1:0-34443 GCF_042787595.1 Stenotrophomonas sp. YIM B13575
CGAGCCATGCTCGACTTCTTTTGGCAGAAGCAGTCGAGCATGGCTCGACTCTACAAACCGCACACCGCCGCCAGATCATCGGCCAGGTGCCGCAGCTGCGCCGCCCCCAGCGCCGCACAGGTGATGCGCAGCCCATGCGCCGGTGCAGACACGGCAAAGACTTCCCCCCCACGCACATGCCAGCCACGCGCCGCCAACGCCAGCACCTGCGGTGTGCTGTCGGCGGGCAGGGGCAGCCACAGATTCAAGCCTTCCATCGGCGTGGGTGTGGGCAGCCCACGCGCCTGCAACAGCGCCTGCAGACCCTGCAGCCGCTGCTGGTAGCGCTCACCGGCCGCAATGACCTTCGCCCGTTGCTGCGCCGACTCCAACACCGCACTGACCGCATCCTGCAACAGATGGCTGACCCAGCCGGTGCCCGCCGCCAGCCGCAGACGCAGGCGCGCCGCGGTCTGCTCATCGCAGGCCAGCCAGGCCACGCGCAGGTCCGGGCCCAACGCCTTGGACAACGAACGCAGCAACGCCCACCGCCGACCGTCCATCGGCAACACCGAGTGATAGGCCTGTTGCGAGAGCAGCGCGTAGTGATCGTCGATCAGCACCGCCACCTGCGGATAGCCGGCCAGCAGCTGGCGCAGTGCACGCGCTCGCTTCGCATCCAGGCTGGCACCGGTGGGATTGTGTGCGCGCGGAGTCAGCAGCACCGCGCGTGCACCTGCATCCAACGCCTGCCGCAATGATTCCACCTGCATGCCGTGCGCATCCACCGCCACCGGCAGCGGCGCGTGTCCGGCCGCACCGAGGACATTGAGGCTGCCCAGGAAACAGGGATCCTCCACTGCGATGCGGTCCCCCGGCAGCAGCCACGCCGACAACAGACGCTCGATACCATCGACCGCGCCATGGGTCAGTTCCAGCGCATAGCCCGGCGGGCAATCGGCATCCAACGAAGCCCGTGCCAGGCGTTGCATGCGTGGATCGACCGTCTCCACTCCATACAGGCGCGAGGCCGCCGCGGCCACGCGCAGGCTGGGCAGGCAGCGCGGATCCGGATTGCCGCCGGCCAGGTCATGCAGGGCCAGCCCCGGCGCACTGCCCTCGCGCGCCATCGTCGCCGGCAGGCCGCGCACCACGGTGCCGCGACGCCCTGCCGTACTGGCCAGGCCCGCCGCGTCCAGCCGCTTGTAGGCGGCAGCCACGGTATTGCGGTTGACCCCCAGCTGATCGGCCAGATCCCGCACCGGAGGCAGCACGCTGCCCGCTGACAGATGGCCGCTGCCGATGCCCTCGCGGATGCTGTCGAAGATCGCTTCGGCACTGCTCCCGGTGATTTTCATTTTGTCCTATGCCAAACTATCTCTTGTCCTGTGCCAGTGTATCCCACCCTGGCCACCCCGCACCGGAGGTGCCCCATGTCCCTCGCCCCCGCCGACTGGCCCGTCGCCCAGTCCGTCGAACAGATCGCCGCCAACCTGGCCACCGTTCGCCAGCGCATCGCCAGCGCCTGTGCCCGCGCCGGTCGTGATCCGGCCAGCGTGCGCCTGCTGCCGGTCAGCAAGACCGTCGATGAAGCACGCATCCGCATGGCCGTAGCCGCCGGTTGCCACGAACTGGGCGAAAACAAGGTGCAGGAGGCGCAGCGCAAGGCCGAGGCCATGGCCGACCTGGGCGTGCACTGGTCGGTCATCGGCCACCTGCAGACCAACAAGGCCCGCTACGTCGCACGCTTCGCCAGCGAGTTCCAGGCGCTGGACAGCCTGCGCGTGGCCGAGGCGCTGCAGCAGCGGCTGCTGCTGGAGGACCGCACGCTGGATGTGTTCGTACAGGTCAACACCTCGGCCGAGCCCAGCAAATACGGCCTGGAGCCGGCCGCGGTGGCCGACTTCGTGCAGCAGCTGCCCGCCTTCGACCGCCTGCGCGTGCGTGGCCTGATGACCCTGGCCATCTTCACCCCCGAGGTAGAACGCGTACGCGCCTGCTTCGTGCGCCTGCGCGAGCTGCGCGACCAGCTGCAGCAGACGGCGCCGGCTGGACTCGACCTGTCGCAGCTGTCGATGGGCATGTCCGGTGATTTTGAAGTCGCCATCGAGGAAGGCGCCACCGTCGTCCGTGTCGGCCAAGCGATCTTCGGTGCACGCTCCACGCCCGACAGCTTCTACTGGCCCACCCCGGGAGCACCCGCATGAAGCGCGCCGTTGCCCTGCAGCACGTAGCGTTTGAAGATCTTGGCACCCTGCAGCCGCTGCTGCTCGCGCAAGGGTGGCAGGTGCAGGTCCTGCAGGCAGGCGTGGATGCACTCGATGCCGCCGAAGATGCCGATCTGCTGGTGGTGCTGGGGGGCCCGATCAGCGTCAACGATGGAGCTGCCTATCCGTTCCTCGCCGACAGCATCGCGCTGCTGCAGCGTCGACTGCAGCAGCAGCGACCGACGCTCGGCATCTGTCTCGGCGCCCAGTTGATGGCACGCGCACTGCACGCCGACGTCGCCCCCACCGGTGGCAAGGAAATTGGTTTCGCACCGCTGCTGCTCACCGACGAAGGCCAGCGCTCGCCATTGCAGGCATTGCAGGGCATCCCGGTGCTGCACTGGCATGGCGAAGCCTTCGAACTGCCGGTGGGCGCACGCCGCCTCGCCAGCACGCCCGCCTGTCGCCACCAGGCCTTCGCCATCGGCCACCACGCCCTCGCCCTGCAATGCCATCCCGAACTGGACGCGCGCCAGTTCGAGCGCTGGCTGATCGGCCATGCGCTGGAACTGGCCGCGGCCGGCATCGATCCCATCGACCTGCGCGCGCAGGCCCGTCGCTATGGCGGGCCGCTGGCAGCCGCGGCGACCGCGATGTTCCATCAGTGGCTGCACGACCTGCCGGAGACCCGCCCATGCACTACCGCCTGACCATCCAGCACAACGGCATCCATTGGGGCCATGTCGACTGCGACGGTCCCAACGCGCTGCAACGCATCGATGCCATCGCCGCGCGCCTGCCCGCCGCAGAAGGCTTCACCCTGCAACGGCAGAAGGGCATCGGCGAGGAGCGCATCCTCTCCAGCACCGCCGATGGCCTGCGCGTGCTGGCCGCGCAGATCCAGTACCGCGATCTCTGACCATCGCGCCGGGTGCCGGCCAGCGGTCGGCACTACCCGGCTACCCACTCCCGTGCGAAGCTTCACGCATGTTGAAACTGTCACGCGGCACCATCGACGGCCTGCGCATTGCCCCACGCTGGCCCGCGTCACAGGTCATCATCGAGGCCGAGGTTCTGCAACGCCTGCTCGATGCGCAGGCACGGCTGCCATCCACCCTGCGCCTGCTGGTCACCCGCGGCTTCGAATGCAGCCAGGGACAGCTGGGCGGCTTCCGGCGCGTGGTCCGGCGGCTGGGCATCGCCGTGTTCCGCTGCTGCTATCGGCATCGCCATGATGAGATCGACGCCATCTTCGGCGCCAATGGCCACGACCTGGACGGGCGTCATGTGGATGTCTCGCTCGTCCTGCACGGCCAGCGCCTGCGCCTGCTTCCGCTGGGCGTGTTCACTCCACTGCACTGGCAGCAGCGCCGCGTCAGCCGCCATGCCGACGCCGTTGCAGCGGCCAAGGACGCACTACAGCAGTGCGGCTTCGATCTGCACCCCAACGCCACGGAGAGCCTGCAGATCCACTGCGACTACCGTGGCACCACGCTGGCGGAACCGTCGCATTGATCGACGTTCCCCGCGCACTGCAGGCAACCTGCACCGACCTTCAGCAACGGCTGGGCCGGATCGACAACCTGTCGGGCAGTGGTGAACGCAGCCTCATCATCAAAGGAGAGCTGCTGAGGTTCCCCTATCGTATCTACGCCGACGCCACGGACCTGTTCCGGCTCGCATCCCAACTGCAGGGCGATACGCGCGCCCTCTGCCTCTGCCTGCTCTCGCGTCACTGCGACGGACATGTACGGCAACGTGCGATCGAGACGCTGGGGCCCTCACCGATGCCCTGGGTGCATGCCTTCCAGCTGACCTTGCTGGGGGAGTACGTGGACGAGATCGCATCGGCCGTGGCGATCCAGGCGCAACAGACCGGCCTGCAGCGCTATGCCGCGCTCATCGGCGAGAACCGCGCCTTCGTCGACCTCTGCCGGCAACGCGCCGCCAGCTACTGGGATGCCTACTACCGCGCCCGCTACTCCGGCCTGCACCTGTTCCCGGCCCACCGTCTGCTGCTGCAGATGGCCCACGCCGAGCGCTCGCCGTAGCGCTCTCCGCACCCGCCAGCGCACGTCCGCTCGGCACTGCGGCAAGACGGGCACACTCCCGTAGATGCAAATGATTCTCCTTTACTGTAAAGTGATGCCGCTGCCCTTGCCGCCGCGGGCTGTTCCCTTCCCCAGCCTTCGCCCGCCCCGTGCCCACGCCTGTCGAATCGACGGATGTCGCGCAGCTGTGCGCCGCCCACTATCGGCCGCTGCACGCCCACGTCCGTCGCAAACTCCCACAACGCAGTGACGCCGATGATGTCGTCCAGGAAACCTGGCTGCGTGTCGTCAAAGTCGCCGCCAGCGGCCTGCTCAGCAATGGCCGCGCCTACCTGTATCGCGTCGCCCACAACCTGATCGCCGACCACTATCGCCTGATCCAGCGGCGTCGCGAAGAGGCCCTGGACGACGCGCAGCTGCAGGCCATCGCCGATCCCGCCCCGTTGCCCGAGCAATGCCTGCTCGATGCCGAACAACTGCGCCACCTCGACGCGATCATCGCCGCCCTGCCGCCGCGCTCGCGCGAAGTGTTCCTGCTGGCACGCATCGAACAGCTCAGTCTTGCCGACATCGGCCGCCAGCTCGGCATCAGCCGGCAGACCGCGCATGGCCATCTGCTGCGCGCGCTGGTGGCCCTGCAGCAGGTGCCCGCTGCATGAGCCAGGATCCAATCGCCCGCGAAGCAGCGCGCTGGTGGCTGCATGCGCACGACGAACAGCGCGACGAAGCTGCCTTCAGCCAGTGGTACGAGGCCGATCCGCGCCACGCGGCGCAGTACCAGCACCTGTTGCAGCTGTGGCAGGCCGGCGCCGCGTTGCCGAGCCTGCAACGGCAACAGCAGCGTCGCCAGCGCCGGCGCCTGCGCGAAGCCGGCATCGCCGTGCTGCTGCTGTGTGCGCTCGGCCTCTACACCCGGCACAACGCCCTCCCGCCGGAACAGACACTGCGCACGGCATCAGGCGAAATCGAAGAGGTGCGCCTGCAGGACGGTTCTCGCCTGCAGCTGTCGCCGGACAGCGAACTGGGCGTGCGCATCGATGCCAACCGGCGTGCGCTGCAGCTGCGGCATGGCCAGGCCTGGTTCCAGGTCGCACCTGATCGCGACCGTCCGTTCCAGGTGCATACGCCGCACGGCACGGTCACGGCGCTGGGCACTGCCTTCGACATCGCGGTCAGTGGCGATGCCAGCGTAGTGACCGTCACCGAACACCAGGTGCGCGTGGACAGTGGCTCGGGCAGCAGCGAAGCGGCCGCCGGCCAGCAGCTGCGCTTCGATGGCACGGCGCCCTCGGCCACGCTAGCAGCAGCCCCGGCGCAGCTGGCATGGCGCGAACGCCGGCTGGCCTGGGTCTCCGCGCCACTGGCTGCCGTCGTCCAGGATCTGGATCGCTGGCACGGCGGCCATACCTGGATCGCCGGCGACGCACTGCGACAGCAACCGGTCACGGTGCTGGCCGACGCGGATACGGCCGCGCGCAGCCGCGACCAGCTGGCCGCCGAACTGCACGTGCGCGTTGTCCGTATCGGGCCCAACCTGCAGGTGTGGCTGCCGGCCAAGGCCTCGTCCGATGCACGCTGAACGCATCGACCCTGACATCCGGGCCGCTGCTGCGTCTTCCCAGGGTGACGACGCACTGCGTCACTCCCTGGAGCCCTCGATGCTGTCCCACCGCCCCCTTGTTCTTGCGCTGTCTCTTGCCTGCGCCGGTATCGCCCCCGTGCTTGCGACCAACGCGCAGGCGCAGACCAGCGCAACCCGCCGCTACGATATTCCCGCCCAGCCGCTGGTCACCGCGCTGGACGCCTACAGCCGCCTCAGCGGCGTGGATCTGGTGATCGGCCGTGCCCTGCCGGCCGAGCAGAGCGCACCCGCGCTGCAGGGTGACTTCGACGACAGCCAGGCATTGGCACGGCTGCTGGCCGGCAGCGGCCTGCGCGCGCGCTTCATCGATGCCCGCCGTGCCACCCTCGAACCGGCGCCAGCCAACACCGGCGACGGCAGCCGCCAGACCGGCCCGCTGCGCGTGCAGGGGCGCACCGTCCATGCCATTGCACCGGGCTCGGGTGCCAGCCAGTACATTCCGGCCACGCAGGATGGCTTCGCGCCAAAGATCGGCAGCGAACGGGTCGCCATGGCCGAACGCCAGGACGGCAACAGCCTGCTGCGCTCGATGCCCGGCACGCACAGCTTCCACTCGCGCAGCCAGCCCGGCCTGCAGGTCAACATCCGCGGCATGGCCGGCGCAGGCCGGGTCAACACCATGATCGACGGCGTCACCCAGACCTTCCGCAACAACGCCGGCCATGGCTCGGGCGGTCCGTTCGCCTACGTGGATCCGTTCCTGCTGGCAGGCGTCGACGTTCAGCGCGGCGCGGTCAGCGGTGGCGAGGGTGCCGGCACGCTGGCCGGCAGTGCCAACTTCCGCACCCTGGACATCGAAGACCTGATCACCGACGGCCGCGACCGGGGCCTGCGTGCAGGCTACCGGCATGGCAACAACGGCTATGGCAGCGGACGTACCTTCGCTGGCGCCTGGCGCCACAGCGAAGATGGTGGCGATCGCCAGTTCGGCCTGTTGACCGCCGCCAGCAGCAGCCGCAGCAGTGAATACGCCACGTCCCGTGGCCAGAAAAACAGCGCCGACCCCGGCAGCCAGCAGCCCAGCAGCTGGCTGCTGAAGGCGCGCCTGCAGCCCAGCGACCAGCATCGGCTCGACCTGAGCCACATGCGTTATGAAAACGACTTCTACCACAACTATCCCTGGCAGATTTCCGCCCGCAACCAGCGCGCCAGCTACCACTACACGCCCTACTCGCCGTGGATCGACCTGCGCGCCAGCTTCGCCGCCAACAAGACCCGGCTGTTCTATCCGCCGGTGGAAGATTCCAGCTACATCGGCCGGCGTACCCACAGCAGCCTGAGCAGCTGGACCGTGGACAACACCAGCCGTTTCGACATCGGCGCCGTACAGGCTCGCTGGAACACCGGCATCAAGCACCAGTCGGACATCTTCGTTGCTGATACCCCGACCCTGCGTGGTGCCAACCCACAAGGGCGCAGCCAACTCGACAGTGTGTTCACCACGCTGGAGCTGCAGTACGACATCTACGCGCTGTCGGCGGGCCTGCGCCAGGACCGCTACAACATCCGCGGCCACGTCCCCACCTGTTCGGATGTGCCTGGGCAATGCCTGGAGATCGGCGGCGGTGGCATCGACGTCGATCGCACCCAGCATGCGCTCAGCCCCAGCCTCTCGCTGTCGGTGCAGGCCACCGACTGGCTGCAGCTGTTTGCCGAAGTCTCGCGCACCTCGCGGCCGCCGCGCGTGCAGGAAATGTTCTTCGAGAAGATCCCGCTGGAAGGCATGAGCGATGCCGACGGCGTCGGCGCCAACCCCTTCCTGCGCCGCGAACGTTCGCGCAACCTGCAGTTCGGCGCCAACCTCAGCGCCAGCTCGCTGCTGGTCGACGGCGACCTGGCGCAGCTGCGCCTGACCCGCTTCGACAACCGCATCCGCGACTACATCAAGCCGCAGTACCTGCTGATCGTGCACCCGCCGGAAGTCGAACCGTTCGTGGTGCCGATCGACAGCGACCCGCAGCTCAACGCGTGGACCGACAGCCTGGACGTGGACGACTTCAGCACCACCACGCGCTGGATGAACCATCCCGGCGTGGTGCGCATGCGCGGCCTGGAACTGGAAGCGCACTACGCCAGCGAGCACTACCACGCCACCTTCAGCTGGACCCGCTCGCGCACCAGCGCGCCAGCGATCGAATTCGTCAACCTGGAAGACATCACCGCCCTGCCCGATCGCTACTGGACGCTGGATGTCGGTGGCCGCTGGTGGCAGCAGCGCGTGCAGGCAGGGGTGCGCGCCGAGTACTCCGGCCCCACCGAAGAAGGCTACGACTTCTTCCAGACCCGCAAGACCGGCGGCACCGGCGTGCTGCTGGATTTCTACGCCAGCTTCAAGCCGCAGGCCAACACCACGCTGTGGCTGAACATCGAAAACCTGCAAAACAAGGCCTATGACAACAATGCCTCGATCGACAGCATCTTCAGCCCGATCCTGGACCGCGGCAACGGCCGTGGCCGTACCGTCTCGGTGGGCGTCAATGTGGCGTTCTAGCCGGCGCTGGCTGGCGCTGGGGCTGATCGCGCTGGCGGCGGCAGCCGGCGCGCAGCCGATGCCCGGCAAGGTGATCGATCTGGCCAGTGGCAAGGCACTGGATCAGGCCGCGTTCGTGCAGCGGGTTGCCGCTGCCGAGCGCGTGCTGCTCGGCGAGCGTCACGATATCGATGCCGACCATGCCGCCGAACGTTGGCTGCTGCAGGCATTGCAGCAGCGGCGTCCGCAGGGTGCGCTGGTGATGGAGATGATCGCCAGCGAACGCCAGCCACGACTGCAGCGTGTGCAGCGCTGGCTGGACAAGGGCCACCGGGCAGAATCGCAACGGCTGGCCGAACTACTGGACTGGGATCCCCGCTGGCCATGGACACGCTATGGCGGACTGGTACAGATCGCCATCGATAGCGGCATCCGTCTGCAGGGCAGCAACCTGTCGCGCGCTGACGTCAATACGCTGCTGGCATCATCGCCCAAGGTGGTGTTCCCGGCCGACGGCGCGCGGCAGCGGTTGTCAGCAGTGGTGCTGGCCCAGCACGCCGACGCCGCGCCCATGCTCGATGGCATGCTTGCCGTCCAGCACGCGCGCGACACGCGGATGGCTCAGTCGTTGATGCAGTCGCCGGCCCCTGCCCTGCTGGTCGCCGGCCGCTGGCATGTGCTGCGTGGCACCGGCGTACCCGGCTATCTGCCAGCCTCTGTGCCAGCGCTGGTGATCGCGCTGGCATCGGCCGACGAAGATGTGGCGGGCGACGACGCCGACCTGATGTGGGTGGTCGGCGATGAGTGAGCGTCGGCAGCACTGGCACGCGGTGATGATCAGCATCGGACTGCACCTGCTGCCGTTGCTGCTGTTCGTCCATTGGGTGTCCACTCCGCCGATGCCGCCGCCGCCAGAACAGGACGTGCGCATCAGCCTGCGCCTGCTGGCACCGGCCACGCCACCGCAGCCGGTGGAAGAACTGCAGTCCGAACGCCCCAGCCAGGCGCAGCAATCGCGGGCAGCCGAAGCGCGGAAAACACCCCCGCCACCGCGGGCCACGGCGGCACCCGAAGGCAACCTCGCCGCCAGCGAGAAGAATGGCGACGGCCACCAGCCCTTGCCCGTGGCCCCGCCTGCGGCCGCGACCGATGCCCGTTCCGCACCGGCATCGATCACGGCCGCACCGCCCGCCCCGGACGCACCACCGGCGGACTTCCAGGCCGGCGCCGCCAGCGACCAGTGGGAAGCCCGCCTGATGGCGCGGCTGGAGCGTTACCGCTACTACCCCGCCGTAGCGAGGTCGCGGCGCCAGCAGGGCACCGCATGGGTCAGGGCCAGCATCAGCCGCGACGGCCACCTGCTGGCATTGCGCCTGGAGCAGTCCAGCGGACAGCCGATGCTGGATGAAAGTGCGCTGCAGACATTCCGCCGCGCGCAACCGCTGCCGCGGATTCCAGACGAACTATCGGCTCCGCAGGAACTGGTGGTGCCGGTGGAGTACTACCTGCGCTAGGCGCTGTAGGCCTCGGCCTCGATCTCGAACAGCATTCCGTCCAACGCCAGCCGCGGCACCGGAATCAGCGTGCAGGTCGGTGCCGGGCGATTGGCCCAGCGCCGCCGCACCTGGCGGGCGATGATGCCCAGGCGATCCTCATCGTGGTCGACCACCAGGATCCGCAGTCGCGCAACATCGGTCAGGTCCGCATGGGCCGAGCGCAGCGCGGTCTGCAGATTGTCCAGTGCCTGCGACACCTGCTCCTCGAAGCTGGGCGACAGCTTTCCCTGGTCGTCTTCGCCGCCCTGCCCAGCGATGTGGATCACACGCGCCGGCAGCCGTACCACCGCCACATGCGAATATCCGTTGGCACTGGGATCGTGCAGGCCGGGGGGATCGAACAGATCCAGCAGGCCATGGCTGAAGTCCGGAGTGGTCAGCAGGTTCATACCGCATGCCTCGTGGGGAATGCGAGGCAGTCTGCGACCTCAACTGCTGTTGAGGTCAAATCCATTGCATGCAACAGAGCGGTGCACCGCACGCAACGATCGGCTGCAACAACATCACGTCCACGCCGGGTCCGCGGTGAAATCGATCGTCAGCCAGAACGTGCTGCTTCGCGCGTCCATCCGCACCGCGATCTCATCGCGCATCGCATCCACCTCACCCACCGTGCCCAGCGGGGTCGATGGCGAGGTCAGGATGTGGATCTCGATGAACCGCATCCGCCCCATCTTCGCCACATGGCTGGTAAAGCCGGCATAGCCATGCTCGGCCACGAACGCCTGCATCACCTGCTGCACGCGCTCGTCCAGGTCATCGGGTGCCACCTGCAGCACTTCACGCATGGCCTTCCACGCACTGCGCGCCGGCACCGGCAACACCGCCAGGCTGATCAACGCCAGCACCATCGAATCCAGATACGGCACCCAGTGGTGCCACTCCCCACCATGCAGCACCAGCGCCAACACGAAGGCCAGCACCACCGCCAGGCTCATCAATCCACCCAGCAGCCAGCCACGCACATCCAGCCACAGCAATGCCGACTGCAACCTGCGGGCACGCTGGGCCACGAATACGGCCATGCCCAGGTTGCTGGCACTCAGCAGCGCCGCCCACCACAGCGCGGGCCCGAACTTCACTTCGTGCCCGCCGGTGGTCAATCCAATCACCGCGTTGGCCAGCGCGTACACGCAGGCCAGCGACAGGATCACTCCGCCCAGCGCCTCGACCATCGGCTCCAGGTGCCAATAGCCGTACTGGAAGCGCGGGCTGTGTTCCCGCGCCACCAGCCGCAGCACCGACAACGACACCAGGGTCAGGGCTACGTCAACCAGGCTGTAGATGCCGTCGAACAGGATGGCCTGCGATCCCACCAGCAGGCCACCGATGAAGCCGACCGCGCTGACCGCCACGGTGACCCCGATCGAGAACTTCAGGATGCGTTGCTCGCGCGCGGTATCCATCGTTCGCCGAAGGGCCGACCGTACCGGCTCAGGCCTTCAGCACCTCCACCTTGTAGGACGGCACGTCGCCATCGCGCTCGATGATAAGGCCATGCACGTCCGACTCGAAGCCCGGGAAGCGCGCGTTCTGCTCGCGGGCGATGCGCAGCGACTGGATGATCGGCTCGTCGCGGTCGCCGAAGCGCTCGCCCGGCATGATCGTCGGAATGCCCGGCGGGTACGGCACCAGCATCGTCGCAGCGATACGGCCGCTGATCTGCTCGATGTCGACCCGCTCGATCTCACCCTTCACCAGGTGGTTGTAGGCGTCGGCCGGGGTCATCACCGGGGTCGGCAGGTCCACGTACATCTCACGCATCACCTTGGCCACCGCGAACTCCTGATTGAACGCATGCAGTGCGTCACACAGGTCACGCAGGCCCCAGCCGGCATAGGCATGGGGGTAGTCGGCGGCCAGCGACGGCAGCGCCTGGCTAAGCGGCGCGTTGCGGTCGTACAGCTCCTTGAACGCCATCAGTTCGGTGACCAGCGTGCTCCACTTGCCCTTGGTGATGCCCATCGAGAACAGGAACAGCACCGAGTACAGGTTGGTCTTCTCCACGGTAATGCCGCGGCCCCACAGGAACTTGCTCAGCACCGCAGCCGGGATGCCCAGCTTGCCCATGCTGCCGTCCATCGACAGGCCCGGCGTCAGCAGGGTCACCTTGATCGGATCGATCAGCACATAGTCGTCGACCAGGTTCTCGAAGCCGTGCCAATGCGCATCGGGCTGCAGGTACCACTCCTCGCGCTTGGCCACCAGCGGCGCCGGCGTATCGCCCTTGTCCAGGCTGCGCTCGACCTGGGTCGGCTGCCATACGCTGAACCACCAGTCATCGCGACCCAGATCATCGCGCACGTGCAGCATGGCCCGGCGGAAGGCAATCGACTCGTCATGCATTTCCTGCACCAGCGAACGACCGGCATCACCCTCCATCATCTTCGAGGCCACATCGCACGCGGCGATCACCCCGTAGTGCGGGCTGGTCGAGGTGTGCATCATGAACGCTTCGTTGAAGCGCTCGGCATCCAGGTCGCGGCTGGCCGAATTGCGCACATGGATCATCGAGGCCTGCGAGAACGCCGCCAGAAGCTTGTGGGTGGAGTGCGTGGTGAAGATGATCGCATCCTGCTCACGCGGCTTGCCCTTGGCCATGCCGTAGTGGTTCTCGTAGAACGGATGGAACGCGGCATAGGCATACCAGGCTTCATCGAAATGCAGGAAGTCGACCGCGCTGCCGATCTCATCGGCGATCTTCTCGGCGTTGTAGCACAGGCCGTCGTAGGTCGAGTTGGTCACCACCGCGATGCGCGGCTTGGAGCCGGCATGGTAGGCCTGGCTGGCCAGCGGATTGGCGGCGATGCGCTGCTGCAGCGCTTCCGGCGTGAACTGGTCCAGGCTGATCGGGCCGATGATGCCGTGTGCATTGCGGCTGGGCGTGAAGTACACCGGCACCGCACCGGTCATGATCAACGAATGCAGCAGCGACTTGTGGCAGTTGCGGTCGACGAACACCACGTCGCCGCGGGCCACGGTGCCGTGCCACACGATCTTGTTGGCCGTCGACGTACCGTTGGTGACGAAGAAGGTGTGGTCGGCACCGAAATTGCGCGCGGCCTCGTCTTCGGCGTCCTTGATCGGGCCGGTGTGGTCCAGCAGCGAGCCCAGCTCCGGCACCGAAATCGACAGATCGCTGCGCAGCGTGTTCTCACCATAGAACTGGTGGAAGGCACGCCCGACCGGCGACTTGGTGAAAGCCACGCCACCGGCATGTCCAGGCGTATGCCAGGAATAGTTCGACTCGGCGGCGTGATGGATCAGCGCCTTGAAGAACGGCGGCAGCAGGTTCTGCATGTAGTCTTCTGCCGCACGCATCACCTGCCGCGAAATGAAACTCTTGGTGTCTTCAAACAGGAAGATGAAGCCATGGATGTACTTGAGCAGCTTGCTCGGCACCTTCTCGATGGTGCGCCGCTCGCCGTACAGGAACACCGGCAGGTTGGCGCGGCGCGCACTCTGCTCGCGCAGGAAAGCGGTCAGGCGCTGGAATTCGCCATCGACCTCCTCGCTGCCGTCGATCGAGATCAGCACCGCCGAAGCGGCCACGTAGGTACGGGCGCCGGCACGGGCATCATCCAGGTTCAGGCCGCACAGCACGCGCTGGTCATTGCTGCGCAGCTCTTCCACCAGCGCACGGATGAGGATGCCGCCGATGCGCGGCGAATCGTAGTCACCATCAATGACGATGACCGGATAATCCAGGGACTTGAAATACACGTTGATTCTCCTTGTCTAACTCAGGAACGCTGCGCGCCGGCCGAAATCGCCGCCGCCTCGCGGGAACGCTGCCGCTGCTGGCGACGCTCCTCGCTGAAGAAGGGATAGAACACGGTGATGAACAGCACGAACAGGAAGGCGTACTGCACGATCGTTCCCGACGAGCCATAGATCGCCCACAGGCAGTACACGACCGTCAGGCTGGTGAGGGTCCAGAACGCACCGGTGTGCACCAGCGTGTGCGAACGTTCCACCACGAAATAGCAGGCCACGCACGAGTAGATGTACGGCAGCAGCGTCAGCACCACCGCCGCCGAGGTGATCACGTCGAACTGGGCCGAGGCCGTCTTCGAGGTGGAGGTCACCAGCACCGCCAGGGTCATCAGCACGGCCACGATCAGCACGCCCTTGACCGGCACGTCGTCCTTGTTGGTCTTGCTGAAGATGCTCGGGAACAGGCCATCATCGGACGCTGCCTTGGCGCTCTGCGCGGTCAGCAGGATCCAGCCGCCCAGCGAGCCGGCGGCGCCGACGAAGGCACACAGGCTGACCAGCGCACCACCCCAACCGCCGACGGCCTTGGCCGCTGCCAGTGCGAACGGCGCGTCGGAGGTCTGCAGTTCACCGTTGGGGACCATGCCCATGATCACCGACGAGCTGGCGATGTAGGCGATGGCGGCCAGGAACACACCGGCCAGGGTGGCGCGGGCCACGTTCTTCTCCGGATTCTCGACCACACCGGCGGTCACCGACGCCGACTCCACGCCGATGAACGCCCACAGGGTGAGTGCCGCCGCGCTGGAGATCGCACCGAAGTTGGACTCACCGGACACGTTGTAGGCGCCCTTGAAGATGTCGGCATCGAAGAAGAACCAGCCGAAGATGGCGATGCCCAGGATCGGCACCAGCGCGAAGCTGGTGGTGACCGTCTGCACGCGGCTGACGAATGCCGGCCCGATCATGTTGGCAAAGCTCAGCGCCCACACCAGGATCAGCACCGCGATGCAGCGCACCAGCGGCTCGGACAGGATCGGGAAGAAATAGCTGAAGTAGCCCACCGCCGCGATCGGGATGGCGACGTTGCCGATCCAGTTGGCGAACCAGTAGATGGTGTTGGTCTGGAAGCCCATGTAGGGACCGAACCAGTCGCGCGCATACGCATACGGGCCGCCTGCCTTGGGTGCCAGCTTGCCGAGCTTGGCGAACACGAACGCCAGCAGCAGCGCACCGGCGGTGGTGATCAGCCAACCCCATATCGACGCGGTACCGATCTTGGCCAGGCTGGAGGGCAGCAGGAACACCCCTGAGCCCATCATGTTGCCGGCGACGAGGAAGGTGGCTCCGACCACCCCGATTTTCTTTGCTTCTGCCATGACAATCTCCTGTACCTGGCATGGGCCCGGTGCACCCGGGCGTGGGGAATGGCTACGCTGGCGTGCTGCCGCTGGCGCCTACTTGATGAAGTTGTATTGCAGGCTGCCCTGCACCCGGACCGTGTCGCCGCGCGCGCCGCCCTGCTGCTGCAGCCGGCCGTACAGCAGCTCCATGCCCATCGTCCACGACGGGGCCGGGCTCCAGATCAGGTTGAACACGCCGTAGCGGCTTTGCCGGAACGCATCGGTCGGCAGTGCCGCATTGCGCTCCAGGGTCAGCTGGCCGTAGATCAGGTTCGAGCGCCACAGATCCGACCAGTAATGGGTGTAGCCGACGAAGCCACCGTGCAGGTCCAGCGCATCGATGCGTCCATCGGCACCTACCACGGCGTCCAGACCGGAGCCGGTGAGGTCGGCGGTGTAGCGGCTCAGGCCGCGGCCGCCCAACGCGCCGAACAGCAGCAGATCGCGTTCCCCCACCGAGGCCGAGCCACTGAGCTGCGCGCCACCGGCAAAGACGCGGTCATGACGGGCATCGCCGTCGTAGGCCAGATTGCGCGCCACGACGCCCAGCTGCAGGTGGCCCCAGTCGCGCTCCATGCGCGCGATGGCGCTCACATCCGGCAGTCGATTGACTGCCGCCATCGCATCGCTGGCACCGGCCAGCTCGGTGTCCGGGTCTTCGGCGGCCAGCGTCAGGGTGTTGCCCTTGCCCAGCGCAAAGCTGTGATGGATGCCGGCCACCAGCAGGTAGCCGGCGCCGCCAGGGCCCGCAAAATCCAGCGTGTCGGGCAGGCTGTCCGGATCCATGAAACTGGAATAGCCATAGCCCGCGTAGGTGTTGCCGAGTTGGCCATAGGCGTGGCGCAGGCGGAATTCATAGCCATCGCTGCTGCCGAAGAAATCATTCTCCAGATAGAAGCGCAGGTTGCCGTGCGTGGTCGGCCGCCGCGCCTCGAAGCTGAAACGCGTCTGCTTGGCGTGGATGTTGAAGTTCGAAACATCCCGATGGTTGCCGCCCACCGGCATCGACGAAGGAATGAACTGATCCTCGTCCCCTGCCCCGCGCGAATCCGCAATCGCATCGAGCTTGGCATAGCCGCCAATGCGGATCACGGTGTCGGTGCCGGGAATGGCGAAGAAGCCTTTCAGGTCCGGATCGGTGGGGCCAGCGGCGCTGTCTGGACGCGAGGCCGCCGTTGAAGGATCGGCCACCGATTCACGCTGTGGCAGCACAGGCTGCGCAACGCCAGGCACCTGGGTGGGGTGAAGGATGCCGCTGGTGATTGGCACATTCAGGGTCGCCTGCGCTGCAGCGGGCATCGGCGACGACGCGGCAACGGGGGCCGCAGCTGCATGCTCTTCGCGCCGTTCAAGCTGGTCCAGACGCTGCTGCATGCCTTCCAGCGTCTGCCGCATCGCGTCGATCTCGCGACGCAACGCCTGCGCATCGTCCTGAGCATGCAACGGCATCGCTGCCATCGCCGTCAGACACCCCAGACTCAGTGCCGCCAAGCGCATTGCATCCTCCCTGGACTGAAACTCCCGCTGTCCGGCCGTACAACGCGCGTGCGCCATCCCGACCTCAACGAGCCGTTGCTGGAAATACGGGTACTGCGTGGACGACCGTTGCCAGCCTGTGCGTTGCAGGCAACAGGGCAATGACACTGTCCCGATTGCCAACACTGCGCCGGAGTCGCTCCCACTGCAGCAGTGCTGCCGAAGGGGTGGCGACCGCAGGCGTCTGGGTAACAAGCGCTGGGTGAGAGTGTCGTGAATGGCATTGCGCGCGCGCCCTCTCGAGGGCGTGACGTATGCGGCATCCATAGCGCAGTGACGCTGTATTCCATGCGCCAAGGCTAGTTCGACTGTCGTTTTTGGCCTTGATTGGGATCAAAGCGAAATGCTTGATGTCAGTCACGATTCAGACGTGACATCTGTTCACGACGTGCGCAGCCCTCATCGCCGCGACTGTCGCAGAAAGCAACAGGCCCGCACGTTGCCATGCGGGCCTGTCGCTCAGTACAGCATGTCGGAGGCCTCAGCGCGGGCCGAGTACCGCCTGCAGATCGTTGCCCTGCGGAAGGCCGGCACGTCGCTGCACCTGGCCCTGCGCATCCTGGAACAGGATGCCCGGCGTACCCTGGAAGCCCATCTCCACCATCAGCACCTGATTGGCATCCAGCTTGCCAGCGATCTCCCGGCTGATGCTGGGCAGCGGCTTGATGCCACCTCGATCGAACTGATGCTCGTTTTCCAGCAGTGCCGCACTGGGATCGCGTGCGGCCATGATCGCCGCCGCCTTGGCCGGGCTGTCCTCACGGATCACGCCGACCATGATGTGGCGCAACTGCACCTTTCCTGCGTCCACCCAAGGGCGTGCCGCCTCCCAGAACTTGTGGCAGTAAGGGCAGTTGGCATCACTGAAGGTGTACACCACGCGTGGCGCATCGGCCTTGCCGTCACGTACCCAGGCGCTGGCCTCCAGCTTGCTCCACATCTTTGCCGACATCGGCGCGGCAACCAGCTTCTCCAGCGTCTCGGCTGCAACTTCGTTGCCCTCGGCGTCGAACAGGCTGCCCACCAGCACATGCTTGCCATCGGCGGTCACGTAAGCCGCCGCCGGCTGCTGGCCGCCGACCATGCCGGCAAAGCCGCGCAGGCCACCCGGCGCATCGAATTCGGAGACCACCTCGAAGCCATGCTTCTCGATGCCCTTCAGGACAGCCGGCAACTCGCCCTTTTTGGCGGCGGCCGATGCCGATGCCGAAGCCGTTGCCGGTGCAGCGGCATCCTTGCCCTTCGGGGTCTGTGCCTGGCTGCAGGCAGCCAGCGCCAGCATGGCCGGCAGCATCAGCGTATGCGCGATGCGCGGGGAAATCGACAACATGGAAACTCCGTAGTGGGATGCCAGCGCAGGCTACCGCAGCCGGCGCAGTTTGTGTTCAAGACCGGCCTGGGTCAGTTCGCCGAGATGCAGTTCCTGCAACCGCCCCTGCGCATCGAAGAACAACGTGGAAGGAAAAGCCCGGACGTCCAGCGTGGTCGAGGCAGCCGAAGCCTCATCCAGCAGTACATTACCCAGCACGATGTGTTCAGCGGCAAGAAAGGTCTGGACCTCCTCAAGGGTCTCACCCTGGTTGAGGAAGACGAACTGGATGTCAGCATGCTTCTGCTGGGCCGTCGCCAGCACCGGCATCTCGCGGCGGCACGGACCACACCAGCTGGCCCACAGATTCAGCACCAGCGGCTTGCCATGAAACTGCTGCAGGTCAATCGCCCTGCCCTGCAGGTCGGCCACCTGCAGTGTGGGCAGAGGCATCTGCTGGGCCTGCCAGTATGCGAGCCCCTGGCTTGCCCCGCACCACAACAACAATCCAACCAGCGCACTGGCCAGCACCGGCGCCCGCAACGGGCGCTGCCTGCGCAGCCGCCACAGCGCCCAGGCAAATCCAGCGCCAACGACAACGGGCAGGTGGTACCCGCCATCGGCAATCTGCAGCACGCTCCAGGGCGCTTCACGATAGAGGCTGAAGTGCGCTGCGACAAAGGACAGCCGGCCACACAGCAGACCCACCAGCAACATGTCCAGCACCATTCCGGCCGCGGGTGGCCGGGCTGGACCAGGCTTCCCACGCGACCAGATCCGCGCAATGGCCATGGCCAGCAGCAGGAAGATCAGGATCAACACCACCGGCATCGGCACCGGTCCAACACTCGACATCAGTTCACCCGCTCTCGCCGCACAGATCTGCATGGTCAAAGCGTCGTGCCCGCGATGCAAGCACGACGCATTCAACCTCGTTGCTCAAGCGGCGCTGCGACCCAGCTGCGTGCCCGGCGAGGCGCGCAGCCCCCGCAGGCTGCCGGCCACGGCAGGCGTCAACGGACGATCGCGGCGCTTGCTGCTGACGTGGCGACGATAGTTGGCGGGCGTCATGCCGACAATGCGCAGGAACAGCCGACGGAATGCACTCTGATCGGCGTAACCCACACCCCAGGCCACTTCATCGATGCTGGCGCCCTGCTGCAGCAACGTCTGCGCCTTGGCCACGCGCAGCCGCTGGCAGTACTCGATGGGCCGCAGCCCGGTCGCCTTCAGGAAACGACGCTGCAGGGTCCGCGGTTCCAATCCGGCGATCTCACAGATCGCCCCCAGCGTGGCCCCACGTGCAGCCGTGGTATGCAACCAGCGCTGTGCCTTCAGCACGTCACGGTCGCCGTGGGCGAAGTTGGCACTGAATCGCTCCAGATCCTGCTGGATGCCGACCGGCACCACGATGCCCAACTGCTGGGCCACCGCGCTGGCCACGCCCTGGCCGTGCAGCCGGTACAGCAGGCGCAAGCCAAGGAAGCGCCAGGCCTGGGCGCCGCCCACGGTCAGCAGATCGCCATCATCAACCAGCGCCCGCTCACTGGGCGCCCAACTGCCGACCTGCACCTGCAGCGCCGGATGGCGGTTGAGGTCAGGGCCGGATACCGTGCGCCCGGTCAGCAGACCGGCCCGCGCCAGCACACTGACCCCGTCACCGGCGGCGGCCAGCAGGCTGCCGCCGTCGTAGTGGGCCCGCAGCCAATCCAGCAGGACGTCCTCGGCACGCACCGACGCGCTGGAACTGACCTGTCCCGGCAAGGCGATCACCGCAGGAATGGCCGCGTCGAGCATTTCGGCACCGGCAATGCGATGCACGCCGGTATTGCTGGCGGGCACGATCCAGCGGGTGACCAGCACCCGCTTGCAGGGCCGCCGTTGCTGCTGTGCCAGACGATTGGCGACGTGCGCCATTTCGGCGAGCACCGATGCAGCCGACGGGTCGCCTCCGGGGTATTCAACCACCGCAACCTCGACGAATCCCTCGTTCCTGATTCCCTCCACTCCCCACCTCCTCTTCCGGTTCAGGCCGTCGAGCGGCCAGTTCAGGCGCAGGGTAGGAACTGCTTTGCCCCGGGGGCTATGAAGAAAGTTGCAAAGTGTGCTGAATGGGCGACGCGGGCAAAGCCTTGACTCTTGACCAGAGTCCAGGGATGACTATGCGCGGCAGGTCCCAAGGAGTCCGCCGTGAACATTGGTCAATTGGCACGCCAGGCCGGCGTCCCCATCGACACCGTCCGCTACTACGAACGTCAGCAGCTTCTGCCCACCGCAGCGCGCTCGGCAGGTGGCTACCGCATCTTCGGCGAGCAGGACCTGCGACGTCTGCGCTTCATCCGCCGGGCAAAAGCATTGGGCTTCAGTCTCGATGAGATCGGTGAACTGCTTTCCCTCAGTGACCATCCTCCGCAGGACATGGGCAGCGTGCGTGACACCGCGCGGGTACGCCTGCAGGACATCGAACTGCGGATGGCCGAACTGCAGCGCATGCATGGCGCCCTCTCCCAACTGGTCGATGCCTGTCCCGGACATGGCGCGCTCGACCAGTGCCCGATCCTGGCCGCGCTGACCGGCGAAGAGCGCTGAGCCTCTCGCTTCAGCATCGACAGCTGTGCTGCGCGGCATGCGGAAAACGCAGCGGCCTCATTGCGCGCGCTACGTGAAGAAAAGTGCAACAAAGCGCTTGCCAACCCCCGGGGGCACAGCTATTATTTCGCTCCTCAGCGACGTGGGGCCATAGCTCAGCTGGGAGAGCGCCTGCATGGCATGCAGGAGGTCAGCGGTTCGATCCCGCTTGGCTCCACCATACTTTCGGCATTAGGCCGTCGAAAGGTCGCAAAGAACATTGATGAGATCTGCGTCCCCATCGTCTAGAGGCCTAGGACATCACCCTTTCACGGTGGCGACCGGGGTTCGAATCCCCGTGGGGACGCCACTCATCATGAACAACGAGGACCCGGCCGATAACCGGGTCTTTTTTGTTCACCGCCCACCGGCATTCAGGTTGTGGCGTCGGAACGCTCCCTGCCCTTGTGGCAATGAACGGTTCGATGAAAAAGCTTCAAAAAAAGCTTCCACAAATGTGAACAGGCAGGTATGATAGGCGGCTCGGTAACACGGGGCCATAGCTCAGCTGGGAGAGCGCCTGCATGGCATGCAGGAGGTCAGCGGTTCGATCCCGCTTGGCTCCACCACTTTCGACATTAGGCCGTCGAGAGTTCTACAACTTGAAGTTTTTCGTGCGTCCCCATCGTCTAGAGGCCTAGGACATCACCCTTTCACGGTGGCGACCGGGGTTCGAATCCCCGTGGGGACGCCAGTTTCAAAGAGGACCCTGCTCCCAGCAGGAATCCGACGTTTCATGGGGCCATAGCTCAGCTGGGAGAGCGCCTGCATGGCATGCAGGAGGTCAGCGGTTCGATCCCGCTTGGCTCCACCACTTTCGGCATTAGGCCGTCGAAAGTTCTACAACTTGAAGTTTTTCGTGCGTCCCCATCGTCTAGAGGCCTAGGACATCACCCTTTCACGGTGGCGACCGGGGTTCGAATCCCCGTGGGGACGCCAATCTTTGAAACCCCGGCTTCGGCCGGGGTTTTTCTTTGCCTGCGGTTCTCCGGTAACCGCAGCTCAGAATCGGCGATACATGCCGATCGAGGCTGGCGCGGTCGGCGCAAAGCCAAACTGCGCATACAGCCGATGCGCTTCGCCATCGGCCAACAGGCTCACATACGCCGACGGCGGCAGGTTGCCCTGCATCCAGTCGCCCAGACGCTGCATCACCGCCTTGCCCAGGCCCTGACCGTGCAGACGGGGCAGCACGGCGATATCGCAGACCTGCAGGTGGCAACCGCCATCGCCGATGATCCGACCCATCGCTACCAGCTCGCTGCCCTGGTAGGCACAGACGCCGAAGACGGTGTTGGGCAATGCCCGCGTCGCCGCCTCATGCGTCTTTGCGCTGAGGCCGGCCAATGCGCGCAGCTGGCAGTAGTCCTCGACCGTCGGCACTGCCTCGCGGAACTGGATCGTCTCTGGATCGTTCATGCAACGTCTCCTGGAAGGTCGGGCTATCCTGCCGCATCCGCGTCGCAGCCGCTGCGACCCATCTTCCGGCAGAGTCCCATGTGCTATTCCGCCCTGATCCGCGCCGACTACGCCAAGCTGGTGCGCGAGTTCGGCGCCGTCCTCTCCCTGGAGGAATTCGCCGAACTGTATGCGCATGATCCCGGCAAGAAACGGCCGAAGACGCCGAAAGCCATGGACGATGGATTTGCAGGCGCGCGCACCGAGCTGGGACGCGACATCGTGGCGAAGATCCAGCAATGGCATGCACAGGAGCGGCAGCAGCTGCAGGCCGAACTGGAACGGCAGCTTGAACGTCGCGACATCGCCAATGCGACCCTGGCCACCCGACCCACGCAGAAGGCGCGCAATGACCTGCGCGTTGCCGGCAACCGCATCGACCGCGCGCAGGCACGGCTGGACGACCTGCACCGGGAACAGCTGCTGCCGCGTGACAACCGTATTTTCCCCGGCAGCTACGCACCGGTGATGGTCAGCGAGAATGGCCGGCGCGTGATCAAGCCCATGCGCTATCAATGCAGGCTGCCGGACAAGCCCGCGCGCAACGATGTGCTCTACCCAGGCACCTACAATGCGCGGCGGGACAGCCTGGAGGGCTATTGGCGCGGCGCCTTCGGGCTGCGCCACGGCGTGGTGGTGGTACAGGCCTTCTACGAGCACGTACCTCGCCATGCCATCGCCGGCCGCAGCTTGCACAACGACGAGAAGGCACAGGATGTGGTGCTGGAATTCCGCCCCGACCCGCCGCGCGACCTGCTGCTGGCCTGCCTGTGGGCGGAATGGGACGGTCCGGAAGGACGCCTGCTGTCTTTCGCCACCATCACCGATGGACCGTCAATCGATGTCGCCGCTGCCGGCCATGACCGGGGTGTACTGCCGATCCGCGCCGAGCACCTGGACGCATGGCTCACCCCGGACCCGGACAACCTGGCGGCGCAGTACGCCATCCTCGACGACCGCGAGGAGATCCGTTACGTCTACGAGGAAGCCGCCTGAGCGGCTGGATCAGGCGTTGGCGCTGGAACGCCCCACGGCGCGGACCAAGGCCTTGGACAGTTCCGCCGACAGATAGGGCTTGATCAGCAGCACACCGGATTGCATCGCGACCGGCAGTTGTTCAGCGGCCATGCCAGTGGCGAGCACGAACGGCACGCCACGCGCGGCCAGCGCCGCGGCAACCGGTTCGCTGGTCTCGTTGTGGGCCAAGCGGTAATCCAGCAGGGCCACGTCAGGGGCGGCCTCTTCCAGCAGGCGCAGTGCCTCGGCAACGGACGCGGCCAGGCCGACGACCAGAGCACCGGACTGCACCAGCTGCATCTGCAGCAGGGCCGCACTCATCTCGTCGTTTTCAACTACCAGCACCCGCAGGTCCTGCAACGCTGACATAGGCTATCGCTCCCGTGCCTGTTAAGCCTCGCCAGTATAGCCAGCCACCGGCCGATACCGACAATTGAACGCCATTTCAGCTCCGTCCGCCCGCACCTCTATGAACGCCCGCCGGGCTCGGGTACACTAGCCCGCTGCTGCCGGTGTGGCGGAATGGTATACGCAGCTGACTCAAAATCAGCCGGGGGTGACCCCATGAAGGTTCGAGTCCTTTCACCGGCACCACGATCAGAGGCCAGGTCCACGACCTGGCCTTTGTCGTTTCCGGTCTTGCCCTGCCCGACCGGCGCCGCCGACACTGCAGCGATGGCATTGCACTCCACTCCCATCCTTCCCCTCGCACTCCCGGCGCATCTGCGCGAACTGGCCCTGCAGGACGCGGTCGCCTGGTCGAGCTATCTGTCGCTACCGGGCGCGGTCGAGCACACCAGTTGGAGCGATGTCTCTGTAGAGGCTCTGCAGCGGCAGATCGTCGACCATGCGCGCAACGCACGATGCCGCCGCTGGGCCATCCTCGACAGTGCCGACCAGCTGCTCGGTACCGTCGGCCTCAACGACATCGACATCGAGCACCGCCGCGCCGAACTGGCCTACGACCTGTCCCCTGCGCACCAGGGACGCGGGCTGGCAACCGAAGCTGCGCGCGCGGTCATCGCCTGGGCGCATATCGCACTGGGTTGCATACGCATCCAGGCCACCGTGCTCGACAGCAACCTGCGATCCATTGCCGTGCTCGAACGCGTAGGCATGCAACGCGAGGGATTGCTGCGGTCCTATCGCCATGTCCGTGGGCAGCCGCGCGACTTCTGGATGTATGCGCACACTCACCCGCAGCTGCATGGCGACCAGGGCGACGACCGCGCCGCCCCATAGGTCGCGCGCGTCTGCGCCCTACACCACCCGCAGCGCCGGCGCATGCACGCCATGACCATGGCCCGCCCCTGCCCCCGCGTGCACACGGAACTCCGCCACCGTCTGCAACAGTTGCGACGACTGCTCCTCCATGCTGCGCGCAGCCGCTGAGGCCTCTTCCACCAGCGCTGCATTCTGCTGCGTGCCCTGGTCGATCAGATCCACCGCGTGGTTCATCTGCTGGATGTCGTCGCTCTGCTGCTGCGCAGCGGCACTGATCTCGGTCATCAGGTCGCTGACCCGGCGCACGTCGACCACGATCTCGTCCATGGTCCGCCCTGCGCTCTCGACCTGCGCCGTTCCGGCGCCGACGTTGGCAACCGACGCATCGATCAGCTGCTTGATCTCCTTCGCAGCACCCGCCGAGCGCTGCGAGAGCTCGCGGATCTCGGTGGCGACCACGGCGAAACCACGACCATGCTCACCGGCACGCGCCGCTTCCACGGCCGCGTTCAGCGCCAGGATGTTGGTCTGGAACGCAATGCCGTCGATCACCCCGATGATGTCGACGATGCGACGCGACGAGGCATTGATCACCGCCATCGTCGAGACCACTTCATGCACCACCTGGCCACCGCGTGCGGCCACGTCGGCCGCGCCGCCGGCCAGTTGGCTGGCTTGGCGCGCATTGGTCGCAGTGCGCTGCACGGTCTCGGCCAGCCCCTTCATCGACACCGCGGTTTCTTCCAGCGATGCCGCCTGCTGCTCGGTGCGCTGGGACAGGTCGTTGTTGCCTTCGGCGATTTCGCTCGCACCCACCGCAATGGTGTCCGCGGCGAACTTGATCTGGCCGATGATTCCGGCCATCGCTTCGACCAGCGCGTTGACGCCGCCGCACAGTTCGGCGATCGGGCCGCTCTTGTCGGCCATGGCGATGCTCCGGGTCAGGTCGCCTTCCTTTGCCGACGCCACCACCTCGCGCGTCTGCGCCACCGCGCGCTGCATGGCCTGGCTCTCATGCACCTGTGCGGTGATGTCGGTGGCGTACTTGACGACCTTGAACGGCCGTCCGCCCGCGTCGAGGATCGGGTTGTAAGACGCCTGGATCCATACTTCGCGGCCACCTTTGCCCAGCCGCCGGTACTGGCCTGCGTCGTACTCGCCGGAGCCGAGCTTTTCCCAGAACCGGCGATACTCGACACTGGCCCGGTAGTCGGGCTCGACGAACAGCGAATGATGCTGGCCGCGCACTTCTTCCAGCGTATAGCCGGTGGCAGCCAGGAAGTTCGCATTGGCGGCCAGGATGCGGCCATCCATGCTGAACTCGATCACCGCCTGCGATTTGTCGATGGCGGCCAGCTGTCCCGCCGACTCGGCCGCCTGCTGCTTCTGCGCCGTGATGTCGGTCGCGAACTTGACCACCTTGTAGGGCCGCCCGTGCTGGTCAAGCACCGGGTTGTAGGACGCCTGGATCCAGATCTCGCGCCCCCCCTTGCCGAAGCGCTGGTACTGCCCTGCATCGAATTCACCGCGGCCCAGCCGCGCCCAGAAGTCGCGGTATCCGCTACTGCGCCCGTGTTCGGGATCGACGAACAGGGAGTGATGCCGGCCCTGGATCTCATCCAGGCGATAGCCCACTGCCTGCAGGAAGTTGTCATTGGCCTGCAGGATGGTGCCGTCGAGGGCGAACTCGATGACCGCCTGCACCCGATGCAGTGCGGCAACCTGGGCCTCAAGCTCGACGTGCCGCCGATGCTGCTCGGCCACCTCCGTGGCGCGGCGCTGCCTGCCCAACACCCCCTGCAGCGCGCGCAGGGGAGACCAACGGGTGAGCACTTCGGCCGGCGCCTGAGCACCTTCCATGGAGCCTGAAATAAGCATCGTCTGATCCTCGGTGTCCGGGTAGCGGTTGCGACCCGCCGGGCGGGATGCCCGGCGGCAACTTCGATTGCCTGGGACGTGCAGACGCCGGAAGGCGTCACTCGAGCGACTGGCAGAAACAGTAAGGCAGCTGCGATCGTCATCAAACAGCGGCGGAGCACACGGCACGGGCCGCCCATTGGAGGCAGCCTCGGGTCCGGCAGCGGGAGCCCGCAGCGGGCTCCAGAGAAGGTATCGGCGGGGCGGCCAACAACTTTAGGGAGCCAGCCCCTGGTCGGCAGCGCGCCGCAGAACCCAGCGCAGCAGCATCGTTGCCAGCACCGCCGGCAGGTAGCCCAGGCTGCCGCAGACGACCAGCAGCGAGGGCTCCACCAGCGGCCCGCCACCACCGAAGATCCAGCTGCGGGTGGCGAGGACATACAGCGCGAACGGCACAAGCAGCAACGGTGCCAGGCGCACCAGCTGCCACCGCCATCTGCCTGGCCCGATCCAGCCAGCCAGTGCACCCAGCACGGCGCCTGCGGCTACGATGGTGGCGATTTCATCCATGACGCGCTTCCGGAAGTCTTCCAGCCACCATTCTGGACCAGCGCCGACGGAAAGGGGGATGCAGCAGGCGCGCAGAAGGTTGCAATGACCATCGGGACATCCCCTGCCGGCACGCTGCCGGCAGCATGCGCCCACTTACTGGATTTTTGCTGGGAGGCAGCATGCTTCGACGCTTGAGCGCCATCATCATCCTCAGCCTGTGCAGTGCCGGCGCAGTGGCCAGCGACGCGGGGTTCCGTCCCAACTTCCATCCCGACCAGCTGAAAGGACCACCCGCCGGTCGCCACAACGAAGTACTGGTGCTTGGGACAGCACATCTGTCGGAACTGCCAAAGACCTTCGAGCCGGCCCTGCTGGAGCCCTTGCTGGAGCGTTTGGCACGTTGGCGTCCGGAGGCGATTGCCACCGAAAACCTGTCCGGCCTGCAGTGCGACTTCATGCGTCGCAATCCCAGCCGCTATGCCGAAAGCGTTGAAACCTACTGCTACGACACCGATGAGGCCCGCGTCGCCACCGGCCTCGACGTGCCCAGCGCCAACGCCGAGATGGGACGCCTGCTGTCGGCATGGCCTGCAAGCCCGACAGCAGCGCAGCGTCGGCACCTGGCCGCGGTGTTCCTGGCCGCTGGCGAGCGCGGATCGGCGCAGGTGCAATGGCTGCGTCTGCCTGTGCAGGAGCGCATCGCCGGCGACGGCCTGGATGCTGCGCTGGTGGAGATTCTCGACAAGAGCCTGACCCGCCGCAATGAAACCAACCTGGTGGCGGCAGTCCTCGCTGCCCGCCTGGGGCTGGAGCGCCTGTGGGCAGTGGACGACCATACCGCCGATTCGCCCACCCCGCCCGAGGACGAGAAGGCGGCACGCGAAGCGATGATGAAGGCCTGGGACAACCCGCACGCAGACGCACGGCGGGACGCCGACGAGCCGCTGTATGCCAACGTCGGCAAGGTCGGTGGCGTGCTGGACCTGTACCGCGCCTACAACCGCCCCGGCGTCGGCCTGCAGGCCTACCAGGCGGACTTCGGCGCGGCGCTGGTCGAGCCCTCCCCCCAGGGCTTTGGTCGCAACTATGTGGGCTACTGGGAAACCCGCAACCTGCGCATGGTCTCCAACATCCGCGAAGTGCTGGGCGAGCGACCGGGAACGCGCCTGCTGGCCATCGTTGGCGCTTCGCACAAAGGCTACTACGAGGCCTATCTCAACATGATGCACGACGTGCAGCTGGTGGATGCCGAAGCGGTGCTGCGCTGAGGTCCTGGCCGCACGCACCTACAATGCTGCGTTTCCTGCACGGGGGTTCCAGCATGCTCAAGGTCATCGCCGAGGATTTCATCCATCCTGACGCGGTCGAAATCGTCCTGCCGCTATACCGCGAGCTGGTTGCCTGCACGCGGAGCGAACCTCTGTGCATCGCCTACGACCTGTTCGTCGACCAGAAGGATCCCGGCCACTTCATATTCATTGAGCAGTGGCCGGATCGCGCAGCGCTGGACACCCACTGTGCAACCGAGCACTTCCGCCGCCTGGTCCCCCTGATCGATGCGCACCAGCGCAGTCCGGGCACGTTCCTGCTGATGGATCCGGCTGCGCTGTAGCCGTCCATCGTCTGCCCTGCCCTGCGTGCAGATCAAGGGCGTTGCTGCGTATCACCGCGCCGGGCACGCCAGATCGTCACGCTGGCAGCGACGATGCAGCCCAGCGTGACCAGCAGCATCACCGCCACGCCCCACTGCACCACGGGGACCAGCATCCGGGCCTGCTGATCATTGCGCAGCTGCTCCAGCCGCAGCCAGCCGGACAGAGCCAGGGACCAGCCGATAGTGGCTGGCGCATAGGCACGGACGGCACTCAGGTTCCAGGACCTCATTTCGTTTTCCTGCGGAGGTAGGGTGTCGGCGCAGTATTCGCCGCGCCCCTCTCACAGGGTGAGATCAGCCATCGCCGAGGTCGCTGCCGTCCGCCGACGCGCCGCCGGGAAGTTCACTGCTTTCTCCCTGCACCTGCACGTTGTTGCGGCCCATCGCCTTGGCCCGGTAGCACTGGGCATCGGCGGCGGCGACGGCCTGGTCCACGCTCATGCCGGCGGCAAGCGGCGCGATGCCGATGCTGGCGCCGATCCGCAGCTGATGCTGGTCCCACGGAATGGACAGGCTGGACAGGGTGTGCAGCAGTTCACCACCGATGCGCGCCGCGCGCCGCGGGCTGCACCCGGACAGGATCACGGCGAATTCGTCACCGCCCAGCCGCGCCACCACATCCGAATCGCGCACGCCATGGCGCAATACGCTGGCCACGGCCCACAGCACGGCATCGCCGGCCAGGTGCCCAAAGGTATCGTTGACCGGCTTGAACCGGTCCAGATCGATATACATGAGTGATGCCGCCTGCCCGGTCCGCTCGACCCGGGTGATCGCCTGCTGCAGATGCACTTCGAAGCCGCGGCGGTTACCCAGTTCGGTCAGCGGATCCATCTCCGCCAGGTGTCTCGCCTCGCGCTCGCGCGCACGCTGCTGGGTGTCATCGCGCAGCACCCACACCGCGCCACGCACCTGGCCCTCGTCATTGCGAAGCCAGGCCCGGGTCAGGTCCACCGGCACCACGGCGCTGCCCATCTGCAGCAGCAGATCGGCATGCAGGTCCACGGCATTGCTTTCCGGATCCAACAGCACGCTGACGTCGAGCTGCGACTGCGGTGCGTATTCGGTAGTCAACGACAGCACGTCCTGCACGCGATGCCCGGCCAGCGACAGCGCACCATCACCGGCAAGCATTCGCACGGCGGCCGCGTTGGCGTATTCGATGCGACCGTCCAGGGCAACGCTGAGCACCAGGTCGGCAACCGCATCCAGGGTGATGCGGCTGCGCTGCTCGCTTTCGAACAGGCGCTGCTCGCTGCTGCGCTGGGCGCTGACATCCTGGATCTGCGACACGAAATGCAGCGGCTCGCCGCGCTCGTTGCGTACCAGCGATACCGACAGCCGTGCCCAGATGGTGTTGCCGTCGCGGCCCACGTAGCGCTTTTCAAGGTGATAGTGGGTGCGCCGCCCCGCCAGCAGATCCTGCACCAGGGCCAGGTCGGTCTGCAGATCGGCCGGATGGGTCAAGCGCTGGAAATCGACCTGCAGCAGTTCCTCGCGCGGGTAACCGAGAATGCGGCACAGCGCATCATTGACATCCAGCCAGCGTCCTTCCAGCGACACCAGTGCCATGCCCAGTGCCGCCGAGGTGAACGCACCGGCGAACTTCTCCGCCGACAAGCGGGCCTCGGCGCGGGCCTGCAGGATTTCAGTAATGTCGATGGCCATGCCGACGTAACCGATGCGCTCGCCATCGGCGCCATCCATGCGGCTGATCGACAGGCGCACCTGGCGGCGCTGCCCATCCTTGCGCAGCAGCGTCCACTGTCGCGAATACGTCTGGCCGTCGGCACGCGCACTGAGTGCCTCGAACACACCGGGAACCTGTCCGTCAGCAGTCGCCAGCGGTCGCAGCCACGCCTGCAGTTCAACCGGGTCGTGGAACGCATCCAGCCGGCGCCCACCCACTACTTCAGCCGCGGTGTAGCCGAGCAGCCGCTGTGCGCCCGTGTTGAACAGGGTGATGGTGCCGTCGGTGTCGGTGGCGATCACCGCCACTTCGTCGGAGGCATCCACCACCGCCTGCAGGCGTTGCCGCATTTCGGCCGCGTCCTGGCGCGCCCGCTGCAGCTCGGTGACGTCGGCATGGGCACCGGCCATCCATAGCGGCCGGCCCTGACCGTCCCACTCGAATACCCGTCCGCGGTCGTGGATCCAGATCCATTGACCGTTCTTGTGACGCATGCGCAACAGGCAGACATAGTGGTCGGTGCGGCCATCGAAGTGGTCCTGCAGGGCCGCATCGGACAGCGCCAGATCATCCGGATGGACCAGCGCGATGAAGGTCTTCTGGCAGATCGGCTCCAACTCATCCAACCGGTAGCCGACGATCTCGGCCCAGCGTTCGTTGACCCGCATCTGTCCGCTCTGCACGTTCCACTCCCACGTGCCAGCCGCAGTGCCTTCGATGATCATCGCCAGGCGACGGCGCTCTTCGGCCAGTTCCTGCAGCCGACGCTCCAGCAGTACGTTGCCGCTGTTGCCCTGATCGGCCATCAGCCGCCTCCCCTGCCGACGCAGCTGCCCGCAGGCCGTGGCGAGGTGCCACAGCGGTCACGGAACCAGGCGGATGGTGCTGACGGCATGGCCTCCCCAGCGACAGCAGGGGCCCAGGCGCCCCTTCCAGCGCAAGTGTGCGCATTGCCGGGGAACATCGACAAGTCCCCCACCCCGGCCCGCGCCGGGAGGGGGACCACGGACTCAGCTGCGCTTGGCCCGGGCGAACGCCTCGGCCAGGGCATTGTTGGCGGGCGGCGCGGCCTGTGCCGGGCGTCCGCCGGTGCCCGGGTTGCGCCCCTGGCCACGTCCCTGCCCTGGGTTGCCGGCGTCGCGGCGCGGCGCCTGCCCCTGGCTGCGTTCGTCACGGCTGCCCGGGCGGCTGGTGGCCTGGCCGGGCGTGTCGTCCAGACGACGGGTCAGGGCGATGCGCTTGCGCGGCACGTCCACCTCCAGCACCTTCACCTTGACGATGTCGCCGGCCTTGACCACGTCACGCGGATCTTTCACATAGGTATCGGACAGCGCCGAGATGTGGATCAGGCCATCCTGGTGCACGCCGATATCGACGAACGCACCGAATGCGGCCACGTTGCTGACCACACCTTCCAGGACCATGCCCTCGCGCAGGTCCTTGATGTCCTCGACGCCCTCGGCGAAACGGGCCGCCTTGAACTCGGGGCGCGGATCGCGGCCGGGCTTTTCCAGTTCCTTGAGGATGTCGCGCACGGTCGGCACACCGAACGTTTCGTCGGTGAACTGCTCGGCCTTCAACCCGCGCAGGAAGCTGCCGTCGCCGATCAGCGCCTTGATCGGGCGCGCGGTGCTGGCCACGATGCGCTCGACCACCGGGTAGGCCTCCGGGTGCACCGACGATGCATCCAGCGGCTCATCACCATCGGCGATACGCAGGAAGCCTGCACATTGCTCGAACGTCTTCTCGCCCAACCGCGACACCTTCAACAGGTCCTTGCGACGCTTGAACGGACCGTTGTCATCGCGGTGGCGCACGATGTTCTCGGCCACCGTCGACGACAGGCCCGACACGCGCGACAGCAGCGCCGCCGAAGCAGTGTTTACGTACACGCCGACAGCGTTCACGCAGTCCTCCACCCGCGCATCCAGCGCACGCGCCAGGCGGTACTGGTCCACGTCGTGCTGGTACTGCCCGACACCGATCGCCTTCGGCTCGATCTTCACCAGCTCGGCCAGCGGATCCTGCAGGCGGCGCGCGATCGATACCGCGCCACGGATCGACACGTCCAGATCGGGGAACTCCTTGGCCGCCGTTTCCGACGCCGAATACACCGAAGCCCCGGCTTCGCTGACCACGATTTTCTGCGGTGCGTTGTCACCCAGCGACTTGATGGCTTCACCGGCCAGCTTGTCGGTCTCGCGGCTGGCAGTGCCGTTGCCGATCGCGATCAGCTGTACGTTGTGCCTGGTGCACAACTGCTTGATCGTCTGCAGCGACTGCTCCCACTGCCGGCGGGGTTCGTGCGGGTAGATGGTATCGGTGGCGACCAGCTTTCCGGTGGCGTCAACCACAGCGATCTTGCAGCCGGTGCGGATGCCCGGGTCCAGGCCCAGCACGCTTTTCGGGCCAGCCGGCGCGGCCAGCAGCAGATCCTTGAGATTGTCGCCGAACACCGCGATGGCTTCGGCCTCGGCCTTCTCGCGGGCCTGGTTGAACAGGTCCAGCAGCAGGTGCATGTGCAGCTTGGCTCGCCAGGTCAGGCGGCAGGCATCGAGCAGCCAGCGATCAGCGGGGCGCCCCGCATCGCGAATGCCGGCGTTGTGCGCCACGCGCCCTTCAGCGTACTGATGTCCCGCCTCGGCATCCTTGCCCGGGTCCAGTTCCAGGAACAGGATCTCCTCGCGGCGCGCACGGAACAGCGCCAACAACCGGTGCGAGGGGATCTTCGCCAGCGACTCGGCGTGTTCGAAGTAATCGCGGTACTTGGCGCCCTCGGTTTCCTTGCCCTCGGCAACGCGGGCACGGATCACGCCCTGCTCGCTCAACCAGCTGCGCAGTTCACCCACCAGCGTGGCGTCCTCGCCCCAGCGCTCCATCAGGATCGCGCGGGCACCTTCCAGCGCGGCCTTGGTATCGGCCACGCCCTTGTCGGCATCCACGAACGTGGCGGCAAAGATCTGCGGGTCCTGCGTGGGATCGCCCAGCAGGCCGTCGGCCAACGGCTCCAGCCCGGCTTCGCGGGCGATCTGCGCGCGGGTGCGGCGCTTGGGCTTGTACGGCAGGTACAGGTCTTCCAGCCGGCTCTTGGTGTCGGCAGCGAGGATCTCGTTGCGCAGCTCATCGCTGAGCTTGCCCTGTTCGCCGATGCTGGCCAGCACCGCCGCACGGCGGTCTTCCAGTTCGCGCAGGTAGGTCAGGCGGGTTTCCAGGTTGCGCAGCTGGGTGTCGTCCAGGCCGCCGGTGACTTCCTTGCGGTAGCGGGCGATGAACGGAACGCTTGCGCCTTCATCGAGCAGGCCGACGGCGGCGCTGACCTGGGCGGTCTGGGCACCGATTTCTTCGGCGATGGTCTGGGCGATCTGCTGGGCGAGCTGGCGCTGGGCGTGCTTGGCGTCGTGCATTGTTTCCGGCCTGGGCCGCATTGCGGGAAAGGCCCATTCTTGCAATGCGCGGGCGGCAGGGACAAGGCGTTGACAGAACGGCGGTTCAGGCGGCGGGTCCGGATCGGACGCCGGCATCCTGGCAAGTGGGGCTCGGACTGGCCCCGGGGCTGGGATGCCGGCGCGGACGCGCGATGGTGGAGCGCGTCCTGCCGCGTAGTGCGAAGGTCAGCGGTAGTGGCGGGCGGCACGCTGCATGACGATGTCGTCACGCAGGCTCTCAAGCGCCATCAGGCGGACCTTGCCGACACCCTGCAGTTCCATGAACCGCTCCGTGTAGAACTCCGGCCCCAGCGCGGTATCGGCGCGGGATTTGCTGAAGCCGTAGGGCACCACGCCCTTCTCGCCATCCTTGCTACCACCGACATAAAGAACGATTGCCATGTGATGTCTTCCTCCAAATTGCTACTGCGTACTGCACACGATGAGCGGTACTTGCGAGCCCATCTGGGTAGAGCTTACCGCGACCAAGCTGACTGGAACGTCACGAAGACTAATGACGATCGGTTGCATGCAGATGACTGCGGGATCGCAGCAGAATGCTTACGGATCTTTAACTTTCGGCTAACGAATAGAGGGATTCCAGCCAACGGCGCAGCCCCTCGTGGGTGGGTTTGGCTGGTCGCGGAATGCAAAAGCCGTCGCGCTGGTCGGCCGGGTTGGATTCACGGGGGACGCCGTGAATCCGTCCCTGGAGGCTTGGCCGCGGCATCCATGCCGCGGACACCCCCGCGAACCCAACCCGCCCGCCCTCTGACAGATTTCTGCGGTCTGCTACCCACAGAAAAGAAAAAGAAGATCAAAAGCAAAAGCGACCTGGCCGGTCGTTTCTTGTAGAGCCGAGCCTACGCTCGGCTGCTTTCAGGCCATTCCGCGAAGCCGAGCGCAGGCTCGGCTCTACACGAGCAAGCGCAGCGCGCGACCGTGGCTGGGCGCACACGGAAACTGTCAGGGGTCGGGCAGGTGGGTTGCGCAGGGGCGTGAGCCGCATGGATGCGGCGACCGAGCTTACAGGGACGTACTTGCAGCGGCCCCTGCGCAACCCACCTG
>NZ_JBHZOP010000076.1:0-8437 GCF_042787595.1 Stenotrophomonas sp. YIM B13575
CCCCCCCCCCCCCCCCCCCCCCCCGCCCCACCTTCGACAGTTTCCTGATGTCTGGTAGATCCACGCCATGCGTGGATGACTCCATCGAAATCGAATATTTCGATATCGGAACGAATTGAGCCGAGCATTGCTCGGCTCTACAGAAATGCCGGCAGATCGCGGAAATCTGTCGAAGGCGGGGTGGGTCCGGTTGCGGGAGTGTCCGCGGCATGGATGCCGCGGCCAAGCCCCCAGGGATGGGTTTACGGCGTCTCCCGCAACCGGTCCCACCCCGCCATCCCGCAGGAAATCCGCTTCTGCTTCGGCTGTTGTTGTTGCTCCAGCTTGCAGCAGGTGCAGGGCTGCAAGCCCTGCCGACCAACACCCTCCTTACGAACGACTGACGTGACGCTCATGCGCTATGCGCGAGGCTGTCCGCTTGGTGTTCGAGTGGAGGTGGCAACGGTGCACTGGGAAAGCGCACAGGCCTATGCATGGCCGTTGGGATTGGCAGTGTTGGTGGGTGGCATCGGCGCGTGGTTGATCCTGTGGATCTATCATCGGCTGAAAGGACGTGATCGTCGCCGCGCGCGCATCGGTCGTGTGCTCGGGCTGCCGATGGCCACCGCATGGCCGTTGCTGCTGCTGATTCCCGCGTTGCAATCCACGCCACTGCCGGAACACGCGCTCGATCAACTGCTGCGCGTGCTGCACATCGGCTTGACCGCGTGCTTCATCTGGCTGCTGGTACGCGGCGTTGCTGCGGGCGAACGCGCAATCCTGCGCAGTCATCCCATTGATGTCTCGGACAACCTCGAAGCGCGCCGCATCCAGACCCAGACGCGGGTGCTCAGCCGCGTGCTGATGGGCGGCATCATCGTGCTCGGTGCTTCGTTGGTACTGCTGACCTTCCCGATGGTGCAGAAGATCGGCACCGCACTGTTGGCGTCGGCGGGCTTGATTGGCCTGGTGGCGGGTATCGCCGCCAAACCGGTGTTCGGCAACCTGATCGCCGGCCTGCAGATCGCGGTGACCCAGCCGATCCGGCTCGATGACGTGGTGATCGTCGAGGGCGAGTGGGGGCGTGTCGAGGAAATCGGCAGCAGCTATGTGGTGGTGCGGATCTGGGATGAGCGGCGGATGGTGGTGCCGCTGACATGGTTCATCGAGCATCCGTTCCAGAACTGGACGCGACGCAGTGCCGACCTGCTGGGTACGGCCTTCCTGTGGCTGGACTACCGCGCGCCGATCGCGGCGATACGTGCCGAGCTGGAACGCATCTGCCAGGGCCAGCCGCTGTGGGACGGCCGGGTGTGCGTGACCCAGGTGACCGAGACCAGCGAGCGCGCGATCCAGGTGCGTCTGCTGGTCAGTGCGCGCAGTTCCGGTGATGCGTTCGACCTGCGCTGCCTGGTACGCGAACGCATGCTGGATTTCCTCGCGCGCGAGCATCCGCAATCGTTGCCACAGGTACGCGCGCGCCTGCAGCAGGACGATGAGCTGGACATGCCGCGGATGCGGCGTGCAGGCAGCGCCGATGTGCGTTCACCCGGTGCGGAGGACGGTGAGGCGGCGATCGCGCCGGTGGAGCCCGACCAGCCTCTGTAGAGCCGAGCCATGCTCGGCTGCTTTCGATTTTCCGGTGAAGCCGAGCGTGGGCTCGGCTCTACAGAAACACGATCACGGATCGCCGGATTCGATCAGGGTGTCGGTATCAAAGTGCGGCGGACGCCGGGCGCGCGTGCGCTGCTCATAGGCGTAGGCCATCTCGATCAACTTCGGTTCGCTCCAGGCCGTGCCCATGAACAACAGCCCCGCCGGCAGGCCATCGATCTGGCCCATCGGCACGCTCAGGCTGGGGTAGCCGGCGACGGCGGCGACACTGTAGCTCTCGCCGGGGAAGTCATCGCCGGTGCTGCGCAGGGGCCAGGCCACGCCGGTCGTCGGTGCGACCAGCGCATCCAGCTTCTGCGATGCCAGCACGGCGTCGATGCCTTCCGGGCCCGCCAGTCGCCGCGCATCGCTGCGCGCGCGGATGTAGACGGGATCGCCCAGGCCAGGGGTTGCCTGGGCCTCCTGCAGCAGCTCCTGGCCGAACAGGCCCAGTTCCTGGCCCTTGTGTGCCTCGTTGAAGGCGATCAGCCCGGCCAGGCTGCGCAGTGGCGCCTGGTAGGTGTTGAGGTAACGCTCCAGGCCCGCCTTGAATTCGTACAGCAGGACGATGCGCTCGGCATCGGCCCAGGCGCCCTGGTTGGGCAGTTCCACCGGCACCACCACGGCGCCGGCGCGGCGCAGCTCGGCGACCGCCTGCTCAACCAGCGGTGGCATCCCTCGATATTTCAGCAATGGTGTCTGCAGCAGGCCGATGCGCTTGCCGCGCAGGCCCTGCGGATCCAGTCGTGCGGTGTAGTCGTAGACCGCGCGGCCAGGCATGGTCGCGGTGGCGGGATCGGCGTCATCACGGCCGGCGATGGCGGTCAGCACGGCGGCGGCGTCGGCGACGCTGCGGGTCATCGGGCCGGCGGTGTCCTGGCTGAAGGAGATCGGGATGATGCCTTCGCGGCTGACCAGGCCGACGGTCGGCTTCAGACCGACCACGCCGTTGATCGCCGCCGGGCAGACGATGCTGCCATCGGTCTCGGTGCCGATCGCCACGCTGGCCAGGTTGGCGGCCACGGCCACCGCGCTGCCGCTGCTGGAGCCGCAGGGCGAATGACTGAGGCGGTAAGGATTGCGGGTCTGGCCGCCGCGCGCGCTCCAGCCGGAGATGGAGTCGTTGCCGCGGAAGTTGGCCCACTCGCTGAGGTTGGTCTTGCCCAGCACCACCGCGCCCGCTTCGCGCAGGCGCCGGACCAGGTAGGCATCGTCGGGGCGGAAGCCCTGCAGGGCGAGCGAGCCGGCACTGGTGGCCATTGGCGCGGCGTTGATGTTGTCCTTCAGCAGGATCGGGATGCCATGCAGCGGTCCGCGCAGGCGGCCGTTACGGCGCTCGCGATCACGCTCGGCGGCTTCCTTCAGGGCATCGGGATTGAGCTCGATCACCGCGCGCAGGCGCGGGCCGGCACGGTCCAGCGTGGCGATGCGCTTGAGGTAGGCGTGGGTGAGGGTGGTGCTGTCCAGTTCGCCGGCGACCATGCGGGCCTGCAGGTCGGAGACGTCGGTCTCGGCGTAGGCGAAGGGCACGTTGCTGCTGCCCGGTTCGGCAGCGTGGGCGCTGGACGCGGCCGGGCTGCAGCCAGCAGCAAACACCGCAGGCAGTGCGGCGATCAGACAGGACAGGAGGGGCGGCAAGGACAGGCGCATGGGGCAGCTTCGACGGCTCCGATCCCCAGTGTAGCGGCTGCTCAGCGGCGGCGCTTGCGCAGGTCGCGCGCCAGCACGTAGACGACGATCAGGTTGATCGCCAGCACGGTCCACGAGGCCCAGCCGGGATGGCGGACGATCGCGTAGATATCGAAGGGCAGGTAGATGGAGGCGGTCAGGCAGCCCAGCCAGGAGGCCCATGCCTTGGCTTTCCACAGACCCCAGGCTTCGACCAGGTGCAGCAGGCCGTAGCCGATCATCGCCGCCGCGGCCAGGTGCACCGCGTCGGGACTGATGGCATTCAACAGCGAGGGCAGGGTGCCGTGATCCGGGTCCAGGCTGAAACGCCGGATCAGGGCATTGACGCCGTCGCGAAGCGGCTGCGGACCGAGGATTTCCAGTCCGGTAGCCGCCAACAACGCCAGCATCGCCTTGCTCGCTTCGAGCAAGGCGATGACATGGAGGCCCGGATGCCGATGCGGATCCGGGTTGTAGCCGTTCTGGCTCACGGTTCGCTGGATCAGCCGCCGCGCGAGTTCTTCTTGCGGTCGCTTTCGGTCAGGAACTTCTTGCGCAGACGGATCTCCTTCGGGGTGATCTCGACCAGCTCGTCGTCTTCGATGAAGTCCAGGGCCTGTTCCAGCGAGTACTTGATCGCCGGGGTCAGCTGGATCGCATCGTCCTTGCCCGAAGCGCGCATGTTGGTCAGCGGCTTGGTCTTGATCGCGTTGACGGTCAGGTCGTTGTCCTTGGAGTGGATGCCGACCAGCTGACCTTCATACACGTTGTCGCCTTCAGCAGCGAACAGCTTGCCGCGTTCCTGCAGCGGGCCCAGCGAGTACGCCGGGGTGGTACCCGGGGCATTGGCGATCATCACACCGTTGATGCGCTTGGCGATGGCGCCCTGTTCCTTCGGGCCGTAATGGTCGAACACGTGGAACAGCAGGCCCGAACCCTGGGTGAGGGTCTTGAACTCGTTCTGGAAGCCGATCAGGCCACGGGCCGGGATCTGGTATTCCAGGCGCACACGGCCCTTGCCGTCCGATTCCATGTTCTTCAGCTGGCCCTTGCGGGTGCCCAGCTTTTCCATCACGCCGCCCTGGTGGACTTCTTCGATATCCACCACCAGCTGTTCGATCGGCTCCATGGCCTGGCCGTCGATCTGCTTGATGATCACTTCCGGGCGCGACACGGCCAGCTCGTAGCCTTCACGACGCATGTTCTCGATCAGCACCGACAGGTGCAGTTCGCCACGGCCCGAGACCAGGAACTTGTCGGCGTCTTCCAGCTGTTCGACCTTCAGGGCCACGTTGTGGACCTGCTCGCGGTCCAGACGGTCCTTGATCTGGCGGCTGGTCAGGAACTTGCCACCGGACAGGTCCTTGTTGCCGGCGAACGGCGAGTTGTTGACCTGGAAGGTCATCGAGATGGTCGGCTCGTCGACGGTCAGTGCCGGCAGCGCTTCCGGGGTTTCCGGGTGGCACAGGGTGTCGGAGATGGTCAGTTCCGGAATACCGGAGATGGCCACGATGTCACCGGCTTCGGCGGTGTCCTGCTCGATGCGCTCCAGGCCCAGGAAGCCCAGCACCTGCGCGACCTTGCCGTTGCGCTTCTTGCCTTCACGGTCGATCACCGCGACCTGCATGTTCTTCTTCAGGGTGCCGCGCTGGATGCGGCCGATGCCGATCACGCCCACGAAGTTGTTGTAGTCCAGCTGGCTGATGCGCATCTGGAACGGACCTTCCGGGTCCACTTCCGGCTTCGGTGCGTGCTGCATGATCGCTTCGTACAGCGGGGTCATGTCGCCGTCGCGCACGGTGTCTTCCAGGCCGGCGTAGCCGTTCAGGGCCGAGGCGTAGACGATCGGGAAGTCGAGCTGCTCATTGGTGGCGCCGAGCTTGTCGAACAGGTCGAAGACCTGGTCGATCACCCACTCCGGACGCGAGCCCGGACGGTCGACCTTGTTGACCACGACGATCGGCTTGAAGCCCATCGCGAAGGCCTTCTGGGTGACGAAGCGGGTCTGCGGCATCGGGCCGTCCATCGCGTCGACCAGGATCAGCACGGTGTCGACCATCGACAGCACGCGCTCGACCTCGCCGCCGAAGTCGGCGTGTCCGGGGGTGTCGACGATGTTGATCCGGTTCTTGATACCGGTCTTCTTGTCTTCCCAGGTGATGGCCGTGTTCTTGGCCAGGATGGTGATGCCGCGTTCCTTTTCCTGGTCGTTGCTGTCCATCACGCGCTCGGCGAGGACGGTACGCTCGGACAGGGTGCCGGACTGCTTCAGCAGCTGGTCGACCAGGGTGGTCTTGCCATGGTCGACGTGGGCGACGATGGCGATGTTGCGAAGATTTTCGATGGACATACGAAAGGGGGCCAGTCGGCGCCGGATTTGGAAAAAGAAGTCCAACATTATACGTCGAACTTGACGATTGGCGAAAACCTGGATTTCAGACCAGTCGAGGCCCCCATTCAGCCTGGGTCCCGGCGCTGCCCGTCCGCGGGCTGAAGACCCTGCCTGCGCCGATGGTCGAAGCCGCCCATGCCACGGGGGAGGTGTATCCTTATGGGGCTGATTACACACCCCGCATCCCAAGGATCTGCATGTCCCTCATCGCCACTTTCGACACCACCCAGGGCCCGATCAAGGTCGAGCTGTTCGCCGACAAGGCGCCGCTGACGGTCGCCAACTTCGTGAACCTGGTCAAGCGCGGCTTCTATGACGGCCTGATCTTCCACCGCGTGATCCCCGATTTCATGATCCAGGGCGGCTGCCCGCAGGGTCGTGGCACCGGCGGCCCGGGCTACAAGTTCGAAGACGAGAAGAATGGTGTGAAGCACCAGATCGGCTCGCTGTCGATGGCCAACGCCGGCCCGAACACCAATGGCAGCCAGTTCTTCATCACCCACATCAAGACCGACTGGCTGGACGGCAAGCACACCGTGTTCGGCCAGGTCCTGGAAGGCCAGGCGATCGTTGATTCGGTCAAGCAGGGCGACGTGATCCATTCGATCACGCTGGAAGGCGACACCGACGCCGTGCTCGCCGCCCAGGCTGAGCGCGTGGGTGAGTGGAACAAGATCCTCGCCGCCTGATCCGCCCCCGACGGCCCCCTGCAGAGGGGGCCGTTTCCATGTTGCGGCCGCCCCGCCAGGCCATCCCCGCCCGCGCGGCCATCTTCTACAACGCTACTTAGCTTCTTAGCAGAGGAAATCCCCATGAAAGCACCTGTTCGTGTTGCCGTGACCGGCGCCGCCGGCCAGATCGGCTACGCCCTGCTGTTCCGTATCGCCTCCGGTGAAATGCTGGGCAAGGACCAGCCGGTCATCCTGCAGCTGCTGGAGCTGCCGGTCGACAAGGCCCAGGCCGCCCTGAAGGGCGTGATGATGGAACTGGAAGACTGCGCGTTCCCGCTGCTGGCCGGCATGGTCGGCACCGACGACGCTGAAGTCGCCTTCAAGGACGCCGACATCGCCCTGCTGGTCGGCGCGCGTCCGCGCGGCCCGGGCATGGAGCGCAAGGATCTGCTGCTGGAAAACGCAAAGATCTTCACCGCCCAGGGCGCGGCGCTGAACAAGGTCGCCAAGCGTGACGTGAAGGTGCTGGTGGTCGGCAACCCGGCCAACACCAACGCCTACATCGCCATGAAGTCGGCGCCGGACCTGAACCCGCGCAACTTCACCGCCATGCTGCGCCTGGACCACAACCGTGCGCTGAGCCAGCTGTCGACCAAGCTCGGCAAGCCGGTCGCCGGCATGGAGAAGCTGGTGGTGTGGGGCAACCACAGCCCGACCATGTACCCGGACTACCGTTTCGCCACCGCCGATGGTGCGTCGATCGCCGATGCGATCAACGACCAGGAGTGGAACGCCAACACCTTCATCCCGACCGTCGGCAAGCGCGGCGCGGCGATCATCGAAGCCCGTGGCTCGTCCTCGGCTGCTTCGGCCGCCAACGCAGCGATCGACCACGTGCGCGACTGGGTGCTGGGCAGCAACGGCAAGTGGGTCACCATGGGCGTGCCGTCCGACGGTTCCTACGGCATCCCGGAAGGCGTGATCTTCGGCTTTGCGGTCACCACCGAGAACGGCGAGTACACCCTGGTCAAGGATCTGCCGGTCGACGACTTCAGCCAGAAGTACATCGACAAGACCCTGGCCGAACTGGAAGAAGAGCGCGCCGGCGTCGCCCACCTGCTGGGCTGATGCGGTCGGTGCCGGCAGCTTGCCGGCACGTCTTCCATCACGGTAGGTACCAACCGTTGTTGGTGCTTTTCCAGCGAGGTAGGTACCGACCGTTGGTCGGTACGCAGAAAACGGGGAAGCTTCGGCTTCCCCGTTTTCGTTTGAGGGGCAAGGAAACCGATGATCCATCTGCATTACATCGACGAGGCGCTGCTGGTGGCTGAGAAGCCTGCCGGCCTGCTGTCCGTGCCCGGCCGCTCGGCGGAGAACCAGGACTGCGTGGTCGCGCGGTTGCAGGCCGTGTATGCCGATGCGCTGACCGTGCATCGCCTGGACCAGGTCACCTCCGGCCTGCTGCTGCACGCGCGCGGCAAGGACATGCAGGTGGCGCTGTCGATGCAGTTCGAGAAGCGCGAGGTGGGCAAGCGCTACGAAGCCATCGTGCAGGGGCTGCTTGAAGGTGATGCGGGTGAAGTGGACCTGCCGCTGATCGTCGACTGGCCGAACCGGCCGCGGCAGATGGTCGACCACGAACGCGGCAAGCCGGCACTGACCCGATGGCGCGTGCTGGCGCGTGACGTCGCGGCGCAACGCACGCGTGTTGAACTGGAGCCGGTCACCGGCCGCAGCCACCAGTTGCGCCTGCACATGGCCAGCCTCGGTCATCCCATCGTCGGCGACGTGCTGTACGGCGCGGACGCGGCGCAGCGCGTGCACCTGCATGCGCGGAAGCTGCAGTTCACCCATCCGGTGACGGGCGAAGCGCTCGCGTTCGAGTCTGCGACTCCGTTCTAGAGAGTAGGTGTATCGGCAGGGCTGCGCCCTGCACCTGCTGCGAACCGAAGCAACGTCAAAGGCCAAGGCAGCTCTGGTTTTCTGCTTGTTGGGCGGGCCGGTGTGGGTTGGCAGGACACGCCGTAAACCCATCCATGGGGGCTCGTTGGCGCCATCCATGGCGCCAACGGTC
>NZ_JBHZOP010000077.1:0-21127 GCF_042787595.1 Stenotrophomonas sp. YIM B13575
AAAAATAAAAAAGAGCGACAGCGGGTCGCTGCGCTCTCTTTGGGTTACTCGATTGGTTTCAGGCGCTGGGGTCAGCGCTTGATCTGCTGGCCGTCGCCGGTGGGTACGCTGTCGTAGTAGCGGCCGGTGCGCGAGTCGAACACGCGGTTGGGGCCGACCGGTTTGACGCCGGGAACGATGCGGCCGTTGCGGTCGTAGACCTTGTCCGGCAACGTCGGTGCGGGCGTGGGGGCGACCTGGGCCGGGCCGGTCGAGCGGATCGGCTGGGCCGGCTGCGGCGAGGGCAGCACCTGCGGCTGCGGGCGCGATGCCTGCGGTGGCGGGGCGACAGGCGGCGGTGCCAGCGTCGAGCTGCTGCGGGTGGCGGTCGGATTGCCGGTGGGCACCTGCGCCTGGGCAAGCAGAGGCAGCAGGGCCGTCAACAGTAGAACCAGGCGGGGTTTCATGGCGCGCTCCAGGGTGGACCACATCCACCCTGCACCTGCCCCTGTGTGCCGCCCATGAACGGCCATCACACTTGCAAGCGCGTGCCGACACCCCCACGTCTGCGGCATCCCAGGCCACAACCCCACGGAGAGCCGGCATGAGCGCTTTCGATCTGACGCCCCCCACCGCCACGCAGACCGACGCCCTGGTCGCCGGGCTCAGCGCCGAGGAGCGCCGCGTGCTGCTGCAGCATGGCACCGAGGCACCCTTCTGCGGCGTGTTCCTCGACAACAAGCGAGAGGGCGTCTACTGCTGCCGGCTGTGCGCGCTGCCGCTGTTCCGCTCCAGCACCAAGTTCGATTCGGGCACCGGCTGGCCCAGTTTCTTCGCTCCGTTCGACCCGGCACATGTGCGCGAGATCCGCGACAGCAGCCACGGCATGGTCCGCACCGAGATCACCTGCGCCCGCTGCGGCAGCCACCTGGGCCACGTATTCCCGGACGGTCCGCCGCCCACCTACGAGCGCCATTGCCTGAACTCGGTCTCACTTTCGTTCACCGGCAACGGCGAGCCCTGGCCCAATCCGCTGCAGCGTGGCGGCGCGGAAGCCGGCGTGGCAGGCTGACACCCGCCGCACTGCCCTGCTGACCGACTTCACAGAATTCCCTCTTCAGAAACACCGGTGTCAGGCCGACAAGGAGATATCCCCTCTCCTTGCGTCGCGCCATGCTCATCATCGTTGGATTCCTGGTCGTCATCATCAGCGTGCTGGGCGGCTACCTCGGCGCACACGGCCGCCTTGGGGCGCTGTGGCAGCCCTACGAACTGGTCATCATCGGCGGTGCCGCGCTGGGTGCGTTCCTGGTCGGCACCCCGGCCAAGACGGTCAAGCAGACGCTGCAGGCCATGGTCGGCGTGTTCAAGGGCCCGCGTTACAAGCAGCAGGACTACATCGATGTCCTCAGCCTGGTGTACGAACTGCTCAACAAGGCCCGCCGCGAAGGCTTCATGGCGCTGGAAGACCACGTCGAGCGCCCGGCCGAAAGCGCGCTGTTCGGCAACTACCCGAAGGTGCAGGCCGATCACCACCTGATCGACTTCATCACCGACTGCCTGCGCCTGATGATCGGCAGCAACATCGAGCCGCACGAGCTGGAGCCACTGCTGGAGCTGGAGCTGGAGAAGCACCACGCCGAGGCCATGGCGCCGTCGCAGGTACTGACCAAGGTCGCCGACGGCCTGCCCGGTTTCGGCATCGTGGCGGCGGTGCTGGGCATCGTCATCACCATGGGCTCGATCGGCGGCGACATCGTCGAAGTGGGTGGCCATGTGGCCGGCGCGCTGGTCGGCACTTTCCTCGGCATCCTGCTGGGCTATGGCTTCGTCGGCCCGATGGCCTCGGCCATGGAAGCCCGTGCCGAGCAGGACAGCCGCATCTATGAGTCGGTGAAAACCGCCCTGCTGGCCTGCCTGCGCGGCTACAACCCGAAGATCGCGCTGGAGTTCGCCCGCAAGACGCTGCCGTCAAACGTGCGCCCGGCGTTCTCCGACTTCGAGCAGCACCTGAAGACGGTCAAGTAAGCCATGGCCGAGACCAAGCCCACCGTCATCGTCCGCCGGGTCAAGAAGGCCGGCCACGCCGCCCACCATGGCGGTTCGTGGAAGGTGGCCTATGCCGACTTCGTGACCGCGATGATGGCCTTCTTCCTGGTGTTGTGGCTGATGGCCAGCACCAGCAAGCCCGAGCGCGCGGCCATTTCCGAATACTTCCGCAACCCCAGCCCGCTGGTCGGCTCCAGCGCAACGCCGGCGCCGGGCATGGCCGGGCCGGGCGGCGCCAGCACTTCGATGATCAAGCTGGGCGGCGCCACCGACGTCTCGCGTGGCAACAGCAACGATCCCTTCCAGAACCAGCAGAAGTCGATACCGCAGCCGGTGGACGAACAGCAGCGCGACAAGCAGCAGTTGGAAGCGCTGATGAAGGAACTGCAGGAGGCGATCAGCCGCAGCCAGGCGCTGGAACCGTTCAAGGACCAGCTGCTGCTGGACCTGACCCCGGAAGGCCTGCGCATCCAGATCGTGGACAAGCAGAACCGGCCGATGTTCGACCTCGGCAGCGCCACCCTGAAGCCGTACACGCAGCAGATCCTGCACGAGCTGGCCGAGTACCTGAACCACGTGCCGAACCGGATCAGCCTGACCGGCCATACCGACATCACCGCCTATTCGGCCGCACGCGGCTACGGCAACTGGGAACTGAGCGCCGACCGCGCCAATGCCGCGCGCCGCGCGCTGATCGATGGCGGCATGGACGACGGCAAGATCACCCGCGTGGTCGGCCTGTCTTCGTCGGTGCTGTTCGACAGGACCGACCCGCAGAACCCGATCAACCGCCGCATCAGCATCGTGGTGATGACCAAGGCCGCCGAGGAGGCCGCGCTGGCCGGCGCCGGGCCGCAGGTGGGCCTGTCGGCGACCACCGTGGACCCGGACGTGCAGGCCGCGCAGGGGCCAGGAAAGTAATCTGTGGGTGCGGGCTCTGGTCCGCACAGCGCTGAACCGGGGTCAGATCCCTTTCCCCATGGAAAGGGATCTGACCCCATCTACGCGCGGCCGCTACAATGGCGGTCTTTCCGTTTCCAGGTGATCCCACCCCATGTCCCAGTCCTCCAAGGCCAAGCGCGACAAGCGCAAGAAGCACCAGGCCAAGCGCCCGTTCCTCCGTCTGAACGCCCAGCAGCAGGTGCAGAACCATGCCGTGCTGGTCAACGAGGACGGCCAGGCCGTGGCCGCCATCGGCCTGCAGGGCCGCGAGTGGCTGCTGGCCATCGGTGGCCAGACCATGGGCAACGCCGACAACCCGGTGCCGATGCTGGCCATGCTCAAGCACCTGTCCAACGTGCAGGAAGCCGAAGGCCGCAAGGTCACCCTGGAATATTCCGAGCTGATGCAGAAGCTGCTCGACACGCTGGCCGAAGAAGCGGGCCAGACCGGCGAGGAGTACCTGGACAAGCTGGTGGCCGAGTTCGCCAGCGAGCAGGCTGAAGACGCAGCCGCCGAAGGCGAAGCTGCCGACGAAGCGGCTGCGGACACTGCCGGCGCCGAAGGCGTTGCCGACGCCGAGGCCATTCCGGCCGCCGACGCCGACGGCAAGCCGCAGGCCTGATCCGGCGGCGGCGGTGTCGGTCTACGTCGATGACGCGGTGCATCCCTGGCGCGGTCAGCGCTGGGCGCACCTGATGGCCGATACCCTGGCCGAGCTGCACGCGATGGCGGCGCAGCTCGGCATTCCCCCACGCGCCTTCCAGAACAAGGCCAGCGGGGCACATTACGATGTCACCGCCGAGCTGCGTGCGCAGGCGCTCGCGCTGGGCGCGGTGGCCATTTCCCGGCACGTGGATCGCGCGCAGGTGAAAGCGGTGATCGCCAACGCCAGGGCGCAGTACCGGCCGTAGGCGCGCCCAAGGAACACGAGGGCGCGATTGGCATGAACGCATCGCAATGCGCGCGGAACCTGCCGCGACACATTGGACACGATTCATCCAGCGCGGCGAGAAGCCGCCGGGCATGGCCCGGCGCTACCGGTGAATCTCAGAACGGGTCGCTGCCCAGCCGCACTTCCACGTTCAGCAGCGAGCACAGCGCCAGCAGGGCGTCGTCATCGCGGGTCAGCGCCATCCAGCCACTGAAGCCGTCGTTGCCGGCATCCACGCTCCACAGCGTGTAGTTGTGCTCGCGCAGGCGGTCGAAGGCGGTGCTCATCAGCTGCACCCCGTCCAGGTCTGCGGCGAAGTCCTCATCGTCCAGGTCGCCACCCCAGTCCAGCTGCAGGTTGAAGCGCGCCGACAGCTCGTTCACCGCCGTCTGCAGCGAATCGAAGTCATCACGCTCCACCTCGAAGCCGGACTGCCAGGCGATGGCGGTGAACAGTGTCGGCAGCCAATCGCTGTCGGCTTCCGGCGGCTGGCCGTCCTCGGACAGATGCTCGCGCCAGCGGTTGAACTGCTGCAGGGCCAGCTCTTCGTCGCCCGGATTGATCAGCACGAGCAGGTTCCAGACCCGCGCCTCGAAATCGTCCTCGTCGAAATCGTGGGCGTCTTCCTCGAAGTCGAAATAGTCGCTGTTGTCAGGCATGGCGGAACGTCCTCGGGAGCAGGTGGGCATTCTACGGTTTATCCTGTACCGCTGAAGCCGGCCGTGGTGGCCGTCACTGTGAATGAAGCGATGAGCGATACCCCTCCCGACCACCTGGCGATCAACCCGGCCAGCCCCTTCCACGATGCGCAGGCCCTGGAGCGCGGCGTCGGCGTGCGCTTCAACGATGTCGAGCGCGACAACGTCGAGGAATACTCGGTCAGCGAAGGCTGGATCCGCGTGCAGGCCGGCAAGGCCCGCGACCGTCGCGGCAACCCGATGACCATCAAGGTCAAGGGCAAGGTCGAGGCGTATTTCCTGGAACAGAAGCCGGAAGCCTGACGGCTGCCTTGTAGAGCCGAGCCCACGCTCGGCTGCTTTCTGCTCAGGTGTCATGAAACCTGGACGGAAAGCTCAGCCGAGCGTGGGCTCGGCTCTACACAACAGGCCGGTCACTCGCGCTTGCGCGATTCCAGCAGGTCGAGGTTGCGGATCAGCCGCCGTGCGATCTCGTCAGACACCACCCCACGACGGGTCAGCCGGAACAGTTCCTCGCGCTCGGCGTTGAGGCCGGCGCTGCGCAGCTGGCGGTAGCCCATCTCCATCCGGCTCACCTTTTCCGGGTCCACGTCGGGGTTGTCGCGGTCCAGATGCCGCTGATACAGCAGGCTCACCCGCGATGCGGCGTCGTTGTACAGCTGCACGTTCTCGGTGTTCTGGTTCAGCACCAGCTGCTGGCGCATGCGCTCCACGCCCGCCAAAGCCGCCTTCGAGGACAGCTTGCGGGCCAGATCCTCTTCCTTGCGCTCACCCGAATCAGCCGGCAGCTGCAGGCCCTTCAACAGCTGCGGCAGCGCCACGCTGGCGCCGACCAGCGAGCACAGGATCACTGCGGCAGCCAGGAAGATCACCAGGTCGCGTGCCGGGAACGGGCTGCCATCGGGCAGGAACAGCGGCAGGGTCAACACACCGGCCAAGGTGATCGCACCCCGCACACCCGCCACCGAGGTGGCCACCACGATGCGCCAGTTCGGTGCCTCGCCATGCTCCAGGCCGCGGCGCCGTGCGCGCAGCAGGTTCCAGCGCAGCGACAACCAGACCCACAGCAGGCGCAGCGCGATCAGTGTCGCGTTGATCACCAGCACATACACCAGCAGCCACCATGCGCTCTGGTGGCCGCTCTCGTTCATGGTGGTAGTGGCGCGTTCGACGATGCCCGGCAACTGCTCGCCCAGCAGCACGAACATGATGCCGTTGAAGCTGAACTGCAGCATGTTCCACACACCGGCACGCTGCACGCGCATGCTGCCGGACACGCGGCCGGTCATTTCCACGTAGCTCATGGAGATGCCCGCTGCGACCGCAGCGAGGATGCCCGAGGCGTTGATCTCTTCTGCCAGCAGGTACGCCGCGAACGGGATCAGCAGGTTGACCAGCATCGCCGCACCGGGCTCTTCGCCGAAGCGGCGCCACAGCCAGCGCTGGAACGTGGACACGCCGAGGGTGACCGCCACGCCGACGGCCAGGCCGGCCACCGCCACCCACAGGAAGGTCAGCGAGGCGGTCGCCAGCGAGAAGGTGCCGGTCATCACCGCCGCCACCGCGAAGCGGAAGCAGACCAGGCCGGAGGCATCGTTGAGCAGCGACTCGCCTTCGAGGATGTGCATCAGGCGCTTGGGGATCGGCGCCTTCGAAGCGATCGCACCAACCGCCACCGGGTCGGTCGGCGACACGATCGCGGCCAACGCGAAGCACACCGCCAGCGGCATCACCGGAATCATCCAGTGGATCAGCAGGCCCGCGCCGATCACGGTGAACACCACCAGCCCAAATGCCAGTTCGAGGATCGCGCCCTTGTCGCGGAACAGGCCCTGCTTGGGAATGCGCCAGCCATCGAGGAACAGCAGCGGCGGCAGGAACAGCAGGAAGAACACTTCCGGTTCCAGCGCGTGGCCGCGGTTGAATACCCCGGCGATCACCGCACCGAGGCCGATCTGCACCAACGGCAGCGGCAGCGAGAATGGCAGGACGCGAACCAGGTAACCGCTGGCGACAACGGCCACCAGCATCGCCAGGACGACTTCGATGGTGTGCATGCTTCTTCCACAGGAGCGGCGCGTGGGGCCGGAAAAACCGGAGTGCGCCGGGGGACGGGAAAAAACTTAACACAGCAGGCCGCCACTGCGGCCAGCCATCTGAATGCGCGTCAGGACCGCGACAGCAAGCGCCGCTCGAGCCGCGCCGCAGCGCTGCCCGCCCCAAGCGGCAGCAACACCCTGCCCTGCCCTTGTGCCTGGGCAGGGCGTTCCAGCACCGGCTGCAGCAGCCGGCTCATGCCGCGTTCTGAGCGCGATCTGCGCCATCGAAGCGGTACAGGTCCATCGCCAGGAAGCCGGCATCGACACCGGCATCGATGCGCTTGGCACCAAAGCCGTCCTCGCCCGCCGCACCCATCGCGAAGTACAACGGCAGCAGGTGCTCGTCGGTGGGGTGCGCACGCTCCGCAAACGGTGCCTGTCGGCGGTAATCGAACAGGGCATCGCGGTCGTTGGCGGCCAGCCGCTGCTCCACCCAGTCGATGAAAGGACGCACGTAGGGCGCTTCCTTGCCGTCCTGGTAGTTGCCCCAGTCGTGCAGGTTGTGGGTGATGCTGCCCGAGCCGATCAGCAGTACGCCCTGTTCGCGCAGCGGCGCCAGTGCACGGCCCAGCGCGAACTGATGCTGCGGGCCCAGCATCGGCTGGATCGACACCGGCACTACCGGAATGTCAGCCTGCGGGTGCAGCAGGCGCAGCGGTACCCATGCGCCGTGGTCGAGGCCACGTTGCGGATCGAGCGCCACCGGCAGGCCGGCGGCGGCGATGCGGCCCGCCACGTCTTCCGCCAACGCCGGATCACCGGGCGCCGGGTACTGCAGCTCGAACAATTCGCGTGGAAAGCCACCGAAATCGTGGATGGTCGGGGGCTGCGGATGGTTGCCGACCAGCGGCTGCCGGGCCAGCCAATGCGCCGAGGCGATGACGATCGCACGCGGTGCCGGCAGGTCGCGGGCCAGCTCGGCCAGGCGCACGCCGACCTGGCCTGGATGCAGGGCGGTCATCGGCGAGCCGTGGGAGATGTACAGCGAAGGCAGGCGGGACATGATCTTCTCCAATGACAGGAACAGGCAGCGGGCCGGGGACGATCAGCGCGAATGCAGGGTCCAGCGGCCATCGCCAAGCAGGAACAGCACGACCAGGGCCAGCGCCCAGAACGCCGGGTATTCCCAGCCACCGCCCGCGTTGGCGAAGCTGAAACCGTTGGCGCCGTGCACCGTGACGATGGTGCCCAGCAGCAGCGGCACACCGAGCAGGCCGATCCAGCGCGCGTAGATGCCGAGCAGCAGCGCTGCGGAAATCGTCAGTTCAACGGCAATGGTGAGGTAGCCGAGGACGCCGGGCAGGCCCAGCGATTCGAAGAAGGCAGCGGTACCGGCCGGGGTGAACACCAGCAGCTTGGTCAGCGCATGGACCAGGAACAACACACCCAGGGCCAGCCGCAGCAGGGTCGCGGCATACGGGGCAAGCGGGGACAGGGGAGTGGCGGTAGCGTTCATGGGGCACCTCGGTGAGGACAGGGCACAGGTTATTGCGCTCTCCATCACCGATAAATACGATGAATCGACCGTATTTATTTCAAAAGGCGCAACAATGGACACCCTGGATGCCATGCGCGTGTTCGTCGCGGTGGTCGAACGCAACGGCTTCAGCGCCGCCGCACAGGCGCTGGACATGTCCACGGCCGGGGTCACCCGCCAGGTCGCCGCGCTGGAAAAACGCCTGTCCACCCGCCTGCTCCACCGCACCACTCGCCGGGTCAGCCCGACCAGTGCCGGCGCCGCCTATTACGCGCAGTGCGTGCGCCTGCTGGCCGAGTTCGATGCGCTCGAGGCCAGCATCGGCGCACAGGCGTTGGAGCCGTCCGGCACGCTGCGCATCAACGCGCCGGTCAGCTGGGGTATCGCCCGCCTCGGCCCCTTGCTGGCCGGCTACCGCGAGCGCTTCCCGCAGGTCGAACTGGATCTGGCGCTGTCCGACCGCCTGGTGGACATGGTCGAAGAAGGCTACGACGTGGCCATCCGCATCACCCGCGAGCCCAGCCCGACCCTGATCGCGCGGCGCCTGGGCCAATCACGGATCAGCCTGTGTGCCGCACCGGCCTACCTGGCTGCGAACGGCACGCCGCAGGCACCCGAGGATCTGCAGACGCATACCTGCCTCGGCTACAGCTACTGGGCAGCCGGCGACCACTGGCCATTGCAGGGGCCCGGCGGCGAAGTGAAGGTGGCAGTGACCACCCTGCTGCGCGCGAACAATGGCGACGTCCTGCGCGAAGCGGCGATTGCCGGCATGGGCGTGATCCTGCAGCCGGACTTCCTGTTGGAGGAAGCGCTTGCCGATGGCCGCCTGGTGCGGATCCTGCCGGAATGGGAGGCCGCGCCGATCGGCATCTTCGCCGTCTACACCAGCCGCAGCCACCTCGCGCCAAAGGTGCGCAGCTTCATCGATTACCTGGTGGAAACCGGGGTGTGAGGGCGCTACCAGAGGCGTGCCCATGACACGGTAGCGCCGGGCCATGCCCGGCGAGCACGACGCGCGGCCTAGGCAACAACCTCATCCAGCTGCGCGATGATCTTCTCCAGCGGTGCCGGCCGACCCAGCAGGTAACCCTGCACCTGGTCGCAGCCATGCGCGGCCAGCCAGTCCAGCTGTCCCGGCGTCTCCACGCCCTCGGCGATGATCGTCAGCCCCATGCTGTGGCCCAGCGACAGCAGCGCCCGGCAGATCGACGCGTTGCGCGGATTGGTCTCCACGTCGGCGACGAAGCTGCGATCGATCTTGAGGATGTCCAGCGGCAGGTGCTGCAGATAGGACATGCTCGAGTAGCCGGTGCCGAAATCGTCCAGCGACACGCTGATACCCTGCTCGTGCAGGCGCTGCATGGTCTGCATCGCCTGTGCCGGCTTGCGCATCAGGCTGCTCTCGGTCAGCTCCACGTGCAGTGCGCCGCGGGCCAGGCCGAAATCCTGCTGCGCGCGGGCGAACTCGGCCACCAGATCGCTGTTGAAGAACTGCACAGCCGACACGTTGACCGCGATCGACAGCTCGCCCCACCCCGCTTCGACCAGGCGCCGCTGCGCCTGTGCCGCCGCGCGGATCACCCAGCGACCCAACGCCAGGATCAGGCCGGTGTCTTCGCACAACTGGATGAACTCGCTGGGCGGGATGAAACTGCCGTCGGCCTGCGGCCAGCGCAGCAGAGCCTCCAGTGACGCCGGGCTGCCATCGCTGGCGTGCCGGATCGGCTGGAAGTACAGCTGGAACTCGTTGTCGATGGCCGCGTGGATACGCCCGGCCAGGCGCAGGCGGTCGGCCAGGCGGGTGGTCACCGCCGCATCGAACCAGGCCACCACGTTGCCTTCGGCGCGGGCCGCGTGCGCCGCCTGCGCGGCCATGCCGATCGCCTGTTCCGCACTATGGCCTGCGTCGGCGTCATGTACCGCCACGCCAATGCGGGGTTCGAACTGGTGCAGCGAATCCTGGCCGCGCATCGGTGCCGAGACGATCTGCAGCAGATCGTCCAGCACGCGCTGGGTGTTGTGTTCCGGCGCGATCGCCAGCACGAAGTCCTCCGCCGGCTGGAACGCCAGCAGGCCAAAGCGCGCGCCCAGTCCGCCGAGGCGCGAGGCCATCGACTGCAGAACCGCATCGCCGATCTCGCGGCCCAGCGTATCGGCCACCAGCTGCAGGCCGCGCAGCTGTACATAGGCGATGGTGTAGGCGCCGGACTGCTCGTCCAGCTGTTCGCTCAGCGCGCGTACGTTGAGCAGGCCCGTAGCCGGGTTGTGGCGTGCGTGATAGGCCAGGTCGCGCTCGTAGGCCAGGCGCTCGCTGACATCCTCGGCCAGCACCAGGCATGCGGGCTGGCCGTCGAAATCCAGCTGCGACAGGTGCACGCGCACTTCAAACACCGTGCCATCCTTGCGCTGGTGCAGGCGCACCGCAGCATCCTGCAGTTCACCACTGCGCACCTGCGCGATGGCGCCCTTGACCTCGTCCCAGCCCTCGCGCGGGCGGATGTCGAGGATGCTCATCGCCAGGAATTCATCGCGGCTGTAGCCGTACTGCTGCACGGCCGCTTCGTTGACCTCGATGAAGCGCAATGTGTCCGGATCGAACACCCAGAACGGCGCGGGGTTGCGATCGAACAGCAGGCGGAAGCGGCGCTCGACCTGGCGCATCTGCTCGCGCGCCTGGTAGCGCTCGCTGAGATCGGTCAGTGCACCGATCATGCGCCGCTGGCGATCGGCCACCGCCACCCGCTGGCCGCGCGCGGCCACCCAGCGCACGGTTCCGCCGGGCAGCACCAGGCGGAATTCTTCGTCGAGTACCGCGTTGCCGGCGAAGGCCTGGTCGAAGGCCTGCTGCATGCGTGCGCTGTCATCGTGGTGCACGCGGGCGAAGAAATCGGCCACCGGCAGCGCATCGGTCTGCACACCGAAGATCTCACGCGCCAGCGGTGACCAGCGCAGCAGCGCAGCGTCTTCGTCGACGTACCAGGTACATACCCGGCCCACCTGATGGGCCAGGCGCAGCTCGGCGTGGCCGGTCCGCAGCTCTTCGGCCATCGACTGCTGCCGGCAAGTGCTGCGGCGCACCGCGTACAGCAGCACCAGCAGCAGCGCCACGTAGGCCAGCACGATGGCGATCGCCGCCTGCAGGTACGGCCACCATGGCTTCAGCACATCTTCGTCGGCCAGGCCGACCTGCACCGCCAGCGGGCTGCGTTCGAGGGTACTGATGGTGGAGATGCGCGGTATCTGGTCCACCGCGCCGGGAATGCTGCCCAGTTCAACCACTGCCTGCCGGCCCAGCAGCGTGCGTGCCGGCAACAGGTAGCGGCGGCCGACGGTGCCATCCGGATCGGGCACGCGGGCCAGCATGTAGCCATCGGCATCGCTGATCGAGGCCAGGCCGCTCGGTCCCACATCCAGACCGCCCACGATCCGCTGCAGTTCGCCGCAGCGCAGCCGCGCCAGCAGCCAGCGATCACCCTCCATCGGCAGCGCCAGCGGCACCACCCAGCCGCCGTCGTTGGCACGCTGCGGCGGGCCGATGTACAGCGCACTTCCCTGGCCCCGTCGCTGCGGATCGGTCCACAGCGGCAGCTGCAGGTCGCCCTTGCCGGCCGTCAGGGCGCGGCCGTAGGTATCGAGCACGACAATGCTGTGCAGTTCGGCGTGCCGGCCCAGCACGCCGGCGATGGCAGCGTCCAGCAGCACGGGCGCCTGCGCAGGCACCGTGCGGAACAGCTCGGCCGCATCGGCGGCGATGCCCCCCATCGCCCGCTCCAGGTTGCGCAGCTCCAGTGCCAGCAGGCGCTCGCTGCCTATCGCCAGCGCCCGGCTCTGCCGCTGCGCGGCTTCCAGCCGGCGCTGGTAATCGTTGGCCAGCATCGCGGCCAGGCCGAGCGCCAGCAGCACGCCCAGCACCACGCCGCCCCAGGTAATGGCACGCAACGGCCGGGCCAGCGCGTGTCTCAGCGCCGGCATCGGTCGGTCTTCCCTGTGCAGTCGGCTGGCTTCATGCGCGAACGATTCCTCCACATCCCCGACCTCAACGGCCGGCGGACGCCATTCTTGACGCCTCAACCTGTCCTGCATGCGCCCTCCCCCGGGTGCTGCAGACATCCAGCCCGCAGCATGCACCACGCCGGTGACCGCGTGAAGGTCGGCGCTGCGTGTTCAGCCAGATCACGCACAGTGCTGGCCCTGCCGGGCACGTCCAGCCGGCCCGCAGCGGATTAGACTTGGAGTTTTCCGCCGCAAGAGAAGTCCATGTCCAAGCTGCGCCGCCCCACCCTGGCACTGGCCATCGTTGCCAGCCTGTCCCTGGCCGCCTGCGACCGCCCGGCCGATCCGGCCGCCGGCACCGCCGCACCGGCCGAGGCGACCCCCGCTGCCGCCAAGCCGATGCTGGGCAGCTTTGGTTTCGATGCCAGTGGCATGGACCGCAGCATCGCCGCCGGTGACGACTTCTTCGGCTTCGCCAACGGCAGCTGGGTGAAGAACACCGAGATCCCGGCCGACCGCTCGCGCTTCGGCAGCTTCAACGTGATCGCCGAGAAGACCCAGGCCGATACCCGCGCGATCCTGGAAGGCGCTGCCGGCAACGCCCAGGCCAGCGGCGAAGACAAGCTGATCGGCGACTACTACGCCGCCTACATGGACGAGGCCGGCATCGAACAGCGCGGCCTGGCGCCGGTGCAGCCGCAGCTGAAGAACATCGATGCGATCGCCGACAAGGCCGGCCTGGCCCGCGCCCTCGGCGGCGACGTGCGCGCCGATGTCGACCTGCTCAATGCCACCAACTTCTACACCGACCGCCTGTTCGGCCTGTGGGTGTCGGTGGACCTGCTGCAGCCCGACCGCACCGCGCCGTACCTGGTGCAGGGCGGCCTGGGCATGCCGGACCGCGATTTCTACCTGGGGGGTGGCCGCATGGCCGAGCTGCGCAAGCAGTACCAGGCCTACATCGCGCAGGTGCTGCAGTTGGCCGGCGTGGCCGACCCGGCCGGCAAGGCGCAGCGCATCCTCGCCCTGGAAACGAAGATCGCGCAGGCGCATGCCACCCAGGAAGAAACCAATGACGTGACCAAGGGCGCCAACCCCTGGACCCAGGCCGACTTCAACGCCAAGGCCCCGGGCATGGACTGGGCCGCGTTCCTGGACGCAGCCGCACTCGGCAAGCAGCAGGACTTCATCGTGTGGCAGCCGAAGGCCGTGGCCGGCCTGTCCAAGCTGGTGGCCACCGAGCCGCTGGATGCCTGGAAGGACTACATGACCTTCCACGCGCTGGACCGCGCCGCCGCCTACCTGCCGAAGAAGTTCGCCGATGCGCGCTTCGCCTTCCACGGCACCGCGCTCAGCGGAACGCCGCAGCAGAGCGACCGCTGGAAGCGTGCGGTGGATGACGCCAACCATGCGGTCGGCGAGGCCATCGGCAAGCGCTACGTCGAAAAGCACTTCGATGCGAAGACCAAGGAACGTGCCGACGAGATGGCGAAGAACATCATCGCCGCCTTCGCCAAGCGCATCGATGCACTGGCCTGGATGTCACCGCAGACCAAGGCCAGCGCCAAGGCCAAGGTGGCCGGCCTGACCGTGGGCATGGGCTATCCGGACAAGTGGCGCGACTACAGCGGCCTGGAGATCCGCCGTGATGATCCGCTGGGCAATGCGCAGCGCGCCGAACTGTTCGAGTACCAGCGCAACATCGCCAAGCTGGGCAAGCCGGTCGACCACAGCGAGTGGGCGATGCTGCCGCAGACCATCAATGCGATGAACGTGCCGCTGGAAAACCGCCTGGTGTTCCCGGCGGCGATCCTGCAGCCGCCGTTCTTCGATGGCGCCGCCGACGACGCGGTGAACTACGGTGCCATCGGCGCGGTGATCGGCCACGAGATCAGCCACGGCTTCGACAACGCGGGCGCGCTGTTTGACGACACCGGCAAGCTGCACAACTGGTGGACGGCCGAAGACCTCAAGCAGTTCAACGCGGCCGGTGATGCGCTGGCCGCGCAGTTCAGCAGCTACGAACCGTTCCCGGGCGTGCACGTCAACGGCAAGCTGACGTTGGGCGAGAACATCGCCGACGTCGCCGGCCTGGGCACCGCTTACGACGCCTACCAGCTGTCGCTGCAGGGCAAGCCGGGCCAGACCCTGGAAGGTTTCACCCCCGACCAGCGCTTCTTCCTCGGCTTCGCCCAGGCCTGGCGCAGCAAGAGCCGCGAGCAGGCGCTGCGCAATTCGCTGCTGACCGATGTGCATGCACCGGGCCAGTTCCGCGCGCTGACGGTGCGCAACATCGACGCCTGGTACCCGGCGTTCGACGTGAAGGAAGGCCAGAAGCTGTACCTGGCCCCGGACAAGCGGGTCAAGGTCTGGTGATGTAACGCGAACGGGCGCCGAAAGGCGCCCGTTTCGTTTTCATGGGTAGATGCCAACCTTGGTTGGCGCTTTTCCGCCATCCACGCATGGCTGGAATCCACCCACCCCGCTCTGGTGGGTGCCAACCTTGGTTGGCGCTTTTCCGCCATCCACGCATGTTGCATTCACCCGGGTCGCGGGCGTGCAGTAGATCCACGCCATGCGTGGATGCGGCGCCGCGCGGCGGCGCGCCGACCAAGGTCGGCATCTACCGGGGCAATGCCGGCCACTCGCGCAACACGTCCACCGGCACCCCCACCCGTGCGCAGGCGCGGGTCGCCAGGCCATCGGGCAGCGCGCGGCGGAACAGCGGCGCCATGCCCTGCATCAGCTTGGCCGAGGCTGCGGCCTGCGCACGCTGGCGCGTGCTGCGCTCGAGCATGCCCTCGGCCCAGTCCGGCAGCAGCGCGGCACCGGCACCGAGGAATATCTCGCGTGACAGGCCGGGCACCGGCACCGGCAGGCGCACGCCGGACAGCACCTGCAGCACCTCGCGTGAGCGTTCGTCCACCACCAGCTCCGGCTGCCGCGCGCAGAAATACGCATCCACTTCCGCCTCGCTGCGCGGCACATCCACCGCGCCCAGCGCTTCGGCCACGCAGCGGTACTCGTCGTAGTAGCGGTCGGCGATCGCGGCAGGCACTTCACGCCCGTAGCGGCGATAGCCCTGCAGGAAGCCGTAGGCCTCGGTCACATGCACCCACGTCAGCAGCTGCGGATCGTCAGCGGCATACGGCTCGCCCTGCGCGGTATGGCCGCGGATCTGCGCGTGGATGCGCCGCACCTTGGCCACCAGCGCTTCCACCTCGCCTGCCGGTGCGTAGCTGGTGCCTGCCACGAAGGCGGTGGTACGGCGCAGGCGGCCGACCAGATCCTGGCGGAAATTGGAATGGTCGTAGACACCGGCCAGCGCGCGCGGATGCAGGGTCTGCAGCATCAGGGCACACAGGCCGCCGGCCAGCATCGAGGGAAGTTCGGCGTGCATGCGCCAGGTCACGCTGTCCGGCCCGAACCAGCCCGGATCGCCCAGCGGGTGGTCGTAGTCGATGCCGCTCTGGCCACGCGGAAACGCATCCAGTACCCAGCGTCGGATCGGGGCAGTGACGGGGCGGGAAAGACGGTGCAGCAACGGCGGCATCACGGGTCCAGATCGGCGGAGGGACGGACCGCGTCCTGCGCGGTACACCCCGATTCTGGGCGATCACGACAGGCACGGCGAGCCCAGCCGCTCAGCGTCGGTTTCATGTGCGCGCGCAGCACGTTTCACCCTGCGACATCTTGTCGCAGGCCATGCGATCAATGCTGCGGCGCACCAATATTCACCTGTTCAGACAGAACCCTTGTGCCGCGTGGCCTTGAGGCCATTGCACCGCTCGCTGGAAGTGCTAGAACGGAACCCGCCATACCGTCCACTGCAGATCGCCGCACGTTCCACCAAGGAGCCAGCCATGATTGCTTTGTTCAAGGGTTTGGGATTACTGCTTCGCGACAACGAGCTCTACAGCAGCCCGTTCGAAAAACAGGTCGCGCACTGGCGCAGCCTCAGCGAACAGCAGATCCGCGATGAAGTGGCGGTGCTGGCCCAGGCCAAGTGCCAGTGGCTGATCACTTCGATCGTCGGATGGCAGGCGGCCTCGCTGCTGATCCTCGGCCTGATCACCAATTACCTGTGGCGCGACGATTACCACATCACCTTCACCCGCGTGGTCGTGGTGTTCGGCTCGTGGATCTCGATCCTGTTCGTGATCTGGTTCATGGCCAACATGTTCGACCGCACCGCCGGCTTCGAGCGCTGGATGAAGGCCTTCAACAGCCGCGCCCGCATCACCTCCAAGGCCGACAGCGTCGAGCACGTGGCCGAAGCGCTGGACCTGGCTGAACACTATCCGGAAGTGCTGGACTACAAGCAGGCGGTCACCGCCAAGCGCGAGCTGCGCCACGAGGACATCCGCATCATGACCGAGATCGGACGCATGAAGCAGCATTCCGAACTGGTGGGTCGCCTGAACCATGTCGGTGAAACCGAACACCATCACGACATGACGCTGCAGCCGGCTTACTGAGCCGAACGCAATCCGGGGGGAGCCACAATGCCACCGTGCTCAGTCACGGTGGCATTGTTCTTTCTGCACGTCGCTGACGCACTGGCGGAAGTCCTTCGGCAGGCCACTGACCTTCTCGGTCTTGCCTACGGCCACCGCGAAATGGCGCAGCGGCGGCGTCGCACAGGCAGCATCGGTACTGCAGCCCGGGGCCAGCACCAGGTAGTGGCATTGCCCACTGCTGCTGGCGATGCATTCGAAACGCGCCACGCCATCGACCACCGTGCTCTTGCTGTACAGCGTGTCCACGCCGTTGGCATTCGTGCGGGTGATCGAGGTGTTGCTGGAGTTTTCGCAGCCGGTGATGGCCAGCACGGCGGCAGCTGCAAGCAGGATACGGCGCATGTTCGTTCCTCGGTGGATGGCGAAGGCCACGGCTACATGCCGCGGAACAGGCTCATGAACGGCTGGCTGACCACCAGCGTTTCCGCACGCTGGCGCAGGCGCAGCACGCCGCGGCCGGTGTCATCGCGGCTGACCGCTGCGACGGCCTTCATGTTGACGATGGTGGAGCGGTGCACCTGGCGGAAGTGCTGCGGATCGAGCACTTCCAGCAGCTCGCGCAGCGGTGTACGCAGCAGGCTTTCGCCGGCGGCAGTGACCACGGTGGTGTACTTGTTGTCCGCGCGGAAATAGATCACATCGTCGAGCATGATCAGCTGCGTATCGCGACCGTTGCTGGCGGTGATCCAGGCCAGCGGCGGCCGATCATTGGCGGCCGGGCCTGTACCGAGGCGCTGCAGCAGGCGCTCCAGCACCGCATCGTCCTGGCGCGCGGATGGCAGCCGCGCAAGAATGCGATCGCGCGTGGCCAGCAGCCGCTCGTCGCTGACCGGCTTGAGCAGGTAATCCATCGCACCCTGCTCGAAGGCATCGATGGCGTATTGATCGTAGGCGGTGACGAACACCACCTGCGTTCGCGGGCTCAGTTCGGCCAATGACCGCGCCACTTCGATGCCGCTGATGCCGGGCATGCGGATGTCGAGGAAGGCGATGTCCGGCTGCTTCTCGGCCAGCTGTTCCAGCGCACTGGCACCGTCTTCGCATTCGGCCACCAGCTTCAGTTCCGGCCACAGCCGCCCGAGCTGCTCGACCAGCGAGTGCCGCAGCAGCTCTTCATCTTCGGCGATCAGCGCTTCAAGCGGCATGGCTGGGCTCCTTGGCCGACTGCGGCAGGGTCATGGTGGCGGCTACACCACTGGGGAAATTGGCCACGATCGCCACCCCGGCCTGCTCGCCGCAGGTCAGGCGCAGGCGCTCGCGCAGGTTCTTCAGGCCGATGCCGGTGCCGCTGGTGCCCTGTCCGAAACCCAGCCCATCGTCGGCGACGGTCACGGTGACGTGGTCATCGAAACCACGCGCGAGGATCCAGATCGTACCGCCACCGGGCTTGGGCTCCAGGCCATGCTTGATCGCGTTCTCGACCAATGTCTGCAACGCCATCGCCGGCAGCTTCACCTCGTGCAGCTCGGTGGGCACCTGCACTTCCACCGCCAGCCGGGCGCCCATGCGGATGCGCAGGATCTCCAGGTAGGCGCGGGTACGCTCCAGCTCCACGCCCAGCGTGGACATCGATTCATCCACCTGCGGCAGCGAACTGCGCAGGTACTGGATCAGGTGGCCCAGCATCTGCTCGGCGCGCGCGGGGTCGGTGCGGGTCAGCACCTGGGCGTTGGCCAGCGAGTTGTACAGGAAGTGCGGCTCGACCTGCGCGTGCAGCAGGTTCAAGCGCGCGACCGACAGTTCCTTTTCCACCTGGGTCTGTTCGGCGGCGGCCTGCTCGTCGCGGCGCTGGTCGGCCACGCGGCGGCTGATCGCGCGGGTCACCGCTTCGGCGTTCTCGTAGTTGCTGCCTTCATCCAGTGCCAGCAGATCGGCCCACCAGCCGGCGTCCGGTTCGAACAGCAGGGTGACGGTGCTGGTGCCCTGCCCCGGCGTTACCGTGGCCAGCACACTGTTGCGCTTGATCGCCAGCCGCGCCGGCAGGTTCCAGCGCGATGGTTGCCGGCCGTTCCACAGGTCGACGCGACGCACATAGGCACGCACCTGCAGGCTGCCGGCAGAACTCTCCACCTCTTCCACCCGTGGCAGTTCGCCGACGGCTGCTTCGACCACCGCAAAGGCCTGGCCGGCATCCATCGGCAGTTCGATCTGCCGGCGCTGGCGGCCGGACAGCGTGGCGCCATCGAGGCGACCGGCCACCAGCCAGACCCGGCGCACGTGGGTGATCGCGCTGCCCAGCGCGGAGATCATCAGGAACATCACCAGCAGCCCGAACACCCAGCCCGGGCCGTCGTTCATGCCGCTGAAGATGCCACTCCAGACCATGCCGGCAACGAACAGCGCCGCGGCCCAGGCCAGCAGGTGACGGATGATGAGGGAGAAGCTGGCGATCACGGCGGCGCCTTGGAGGAAGGGGTGAGCCGAGCATAGAGCGGCCCTTCGGGCAAACAAGCGGTGTGCGACGAAGGGCCGGAAAGGGTGGATGGAAGCCCTTACGGAAACGCCGGGCATGGCCCGGCGCAACCAGGTGTGGCGGAGCGGCGCTCCGCCTTCCCTTATCTGCGCTGGTCGGCGCTGGCGTCACGCACGGCACGGAACGCCTCGTCCTTGCTCCAGTTCGGCCAGGCCCGCGAATTGGCCAACTGGTTGCCCAGGGTGTACAGCACTTCCAGGTCGCGGGCCGCGCCGGCGAATACCCAGTCCGGCTGCCACTCGTCGCCCTGCTGGTGGTAACGCTTGGCGGTGTAGTCCTCGGACGCCTTCTTGCCCGCCGCGACGCCACCGTCCACCCAGTCCTGCCCGGCCGACCAGGACAGCGCCGGCACGCCACGCTTGGCGAACGGGAAGTGGTCGGAGCGGAAGAACAGGCCGGCCTCCGGCTTCGGGTCCGGCGTGTAGCGGATGTCCCAGCCCTTGGCCACGTCCTTCAACTGGTCCAGCAGTTCGAAGCGCGCCGCGCCGTAGATGCCGAAATCGCGCGACGGGCCGAACGGCGCCATGCCGTCCATGTTGATCATCGCCACGGTCTTTTCCAGCGGGTACAGCGGGTGCGTTGCGTAGTACTCCGAACCCAGCAGGCCCTTCTCCTCGGCCGTCACCGCCAGGAACACGACGGAACGCTGCGGACGCGGGGCCTTGGCGAAACCGCGCGCCAGTTCGATCAGCGAGGCGGTGCCGCTGGCATTGTCCAGCGCGCCGTTGAAGATGCGGTCGCCGCGTGCATCCGGTTCGCCCACGCCGATGTGGTCCCAGTGCGCGCTGTAGAGGATGGTCTCGTCCGCATGCGTGCTGCCTTGCAGGCGCGCGGCCACATTGTGCGAGGTGATCACTTCGGTCTTCACCGCGTACTTCGCATCCAGGCTGGCGCCGGTCAGCGGCACCGGGGTGAAGTCGCGCTGCTGCGCCTTCTTCTTCAAGGCTTCGAAATCCTGCCCGGCCGCGCGGAACAGCTCCACGGCCAGATCGCGCTGGATCCAGCCTTCCAGCAGCGGGTGGCTGTCGGCCGGGTTGTCGCGCACCACGTCGAACATGGTGTTGGTGTTGGAACCGGCCACGGTGGCCCAGCCGTACGAGGCCGGTGCGGTCTCATGCACGATCAGCACGCCGAGTGCGCCCTGGCGTGCGCCTTCTTCGTACTTGTACGGCCAACGGCCATACCAGGTCATGCCCTTGCCGTCGAAATCGCCCTTGCCGGTTTCGAAGTCAGGGTCGTTGATCAGCACGACGGCGATCTTGCCCTTCAGGTCCACGCCCTTGAAGTCGTCCCAGTTGCGCTCCGGCGCCTTTACGCCATAGCCGAGGAACACCAGCGGTGCCTTGCTGATGTCGACGTTGGTGGCGCCGTTCATGGCTGCACGCACGGCAATCTGCTTGCCCTGCTCCAGCGTGATGGTCTTGCTGCCCTGCTGCAGCGACAGCTGCGGGGTGCCAACGATGTCGCCCTTGCGCAGCGGCACGGCCTGGGTCCACAGGCGCTTGCCGTCCTTCAGGTCTCCGCCGGGCTGCAGGCCGGCATCGGCGAACTGCTTGCTGAGGAAGGCGATGGTCTTTTCTTCGCCGGCGGTGGCCGGTGAGCGGCCTTCGTAGGCGTCGGAGGCCAGTTCCTTGACGTCGGCGGAGATCCGCGCGCCATCGAATTTCGGGGTGGCCGCCATCAGTGCGCTCGACACCGACAGGGCCAGCACGCCCAGTACTACTCGCTTCATTGCTCTCTCCAGCAGGGAAATCGTTCTGGAGTGTAAGGGGTTCGCCCGGGCGGCGCCCGGGACCCGCCGAAACAACGGCGACAGCCGAAGCAACGGCAACAGCCGAAGCAACAGCAGAAGCTGGTTTCCTGAGGGTAGGCGGGGTGGGGCAGCGTGCGGGGGCCGCTGCAAGTACGTCCATGTAAGCTCGGTCGCCGCATCCATGCGGCTCACGCCCCCGCACGCTGCCCC